>JAATEU010000059.1 GCA_015655565.1 Clostridiales bacterium | reverse complement strand
CCAGTTACCCTGTTTAATAAAGAGTGCTTTGCCTTCGGCAAAATTCTGTACGGAAGCATCATAACCGCCGGAGGTTGTATTAATTAATTCTGCCCCTCTGTCAATATTTGCATTAGATGATTTTAAATCTATAACCTGCGCATATGCTTTGAAAACTTCTGCAGCAGCATCAATTTCTTCTGCGGTAGCATTCTTAGTGGCTGCTGCATTGGGGAAAAGAGCGTCAATTGCAATATTCACTAAATGATCACCGTAAGTCCAGGTCTGTGAGCCGGCCATGGAAAATACACCTTCCAGTGATTCCGCCGGACCTGATTTCTCAAGCAGCTCAAAACTCTGACCGCTTAATGTAATAGTTGACAGCGTGTTATTATCAATATAATCGGTTATTGCCGGCACCATAGCTTTGAATTCATCATAAGAAGCTGTTTTATATGCTGCGGTAAAGGAATCCGTATTTTCTTCTCCGAATAACGCAGCCAGCATTCTTGTGTCAACGATGTATCCATATCCCTCAATATTAAAAGGAATACCATAGCTTCCTGCAGCATCTGCCAAAAGCAGATTTTCGGGAATGTCTGCAACTAACCGAAGAAAATCCGCATCGGCTGCATCCGATAAGTTCATTGCATATCCGCCTTCTGTGAATTCCACTAAGTCTACCGAATTCATACAGCAGAAGATAGTCGGCATTTTGCTGGAGTTAAGTTCTGATCTTAACAATTCGGAACTATCAGTACCGGATCCTAATGAAAATACTTTTGCAGCCGTACCCGTTTCTTCTGAATAGGCATCTACTGCAGCTTGCAGCGCATCTGCATTTTCACCTTTTGTGTTGAAAATATAGAAATCATAATCTCCGGATTTACCTGTACCTGCCGGTACTGTTTCAGTCGTACCTGCAGTTGCCGGCTCTTTTGTACCTGTTGAATTGCCGCCGTTACTGCTGCCACATCCGGCTGCAAAAACTGCCGTCATTGCTGCGGCTAAAATAAGTGCTAATACTTTCGGATACTTTTTCATATTCTATCCTCCCTAGACTGAATTAGTATTTCAGTTTCCCGGCAAAATAAAAACGATTAACCGCGTTTTTATTTTGCTGTTTACAAGTATAGCTAAACATTATTCGCCGAAAATGTCAAGCGTTTACATTCAATTTTCTATAATATCGTACACTATATTCAAAAAAGACAGTTATATATTGTTTATATTGACGGATATCAATGTATTTTTGGAGGTTGTCTGATTTTTAAATGTAAGCGATTACATAATGAGATATCTCAATCAGTGTGCTTTTCCGGTGATGGGCGGAAAATAGACTGCGGCGGGGTACGGGATATTTATCCGGTGGAATTTGACGGACCGCAGACACAGAACGTATATATTGGAAAATATTTAAATAACAGGGATAACCGTGATGCTTAAATGGTAGAATTCTTTTCCGGCAGATATATTTTTACCAGCACATATATTTTTATCAGAATAAAAGCGAAGTTACAGGGGGCTTTCAGAGTTATCATTGCGGAAGAAGGAAAGCCGGAAGAACTGTTTGACCATCCGCAAAATGAGAGGGTGAAGAGCTTTTTGAGTAAAGTGCTGTAAGAAGAAAATAAATCAAAAGACAATGGATTGAAGTGGTAAACGGATAATCCAAACCGTTCTTTCCTGGGGAAACAAGGAGGAACAGCCTGATATCAGTGAAAATTTACAGGCTTTTTCATGTTATAAAACTTTTGACTTTCCGTATATTATAATTATTCTGGATTTATTGAGCATATTTTTATATAATATAGTAACCGGATATTAATTTTCTCCGGGTGAGTATATATGAAAAAGTTTTCTATAGAAAGGAACGGTAAATTTTATGATATATCCTGCATTTTTAAAAAAAGGCTGCAGCATTGGAATTACGGCACCATCAGATGGAAATAAAAAGGCGACGGATTTTATCCGGTTGGACCACGGCAAGGGACAGCTGCGGGCAAGGGGTTATGAAGTTTTGGAAACCGCCCATGTCAGGACCAGTAATAAAGGAAGAAGCGCCGACGGCAGGACAAGGGCGGAGGAATTGGAAGAACTGATAAGGAATGATAAGGTAATGTGGATAGTTTCAGCAAAAGGCGGGGATTATTTAATGGAAATGCTTTCTTTTGTGGATTTTAATAAGATACGCTTCAATCCCACCTGGATACAGGGTTATTCAGACAATACGGGAATTACTTTTACGGTTACGACAAATTGTGATATTGCTACAGTTTATGGATGCAACTTTAATGATTTTGGCATGGAGAAATGGCATAAGGCAATAGAAGATAAATTAGCAATCTTAGAGGGTGAAAATTTAATCCAGACAAGTTTTGACCTGTATGAGGACGGATTTTATGACAGGGTAACCGGTTTAGAGAATTATAATCCGGAGAAACCGGTATATTGGCGTAATATAACCGGACAGGAGGAAATTACCGTATCCGGCCGGCTGCTGGGCGGTTGTCTGGATGTGCTGTTAAATCTTGCAGGAACACCCTATGACAATACGGTAAATTTTATAAGTCAATATAAAGAAGACGGTATTTTGTGGTATTTGGAAAGCTTTTCCCTGAACAGTGAAGCATTAACCAGAGGCTTATGGCAGCTAAAGGAAGCCGGCTGGTTTCAAGCAGCAAAGGGCTTTGTATTTGGCAGACCGGCTTACTTTGATGAAGAATCCGAAATTCCATATGAGGAAGCAGTTTTATCCATACTCAGTGAACTGCAGGTGCCCATTATATCAGATGCGGATATTGGCCATAAAGCCCCCCAAATGACTATGATAAACGGAGCCCTGGGAGCCATATGCTGTAAAGGAGGTAAAGGAACTTTAAGGATAAAAATGAGGTAAGTTCGGGGCTTAAACGGCAAATATGAGCACAGCAACAATTTGCTGCAGCAAATATACTACCATTTAATTGTTACTACGGGTTTTATTAAATCCTTTGGCTTTTTTTTCATTAGCAAAAGAGCTTCTTCAAGACTTTCAAGACCTTCAAAACGATGTGTAACCAATTTGCTTGTATCAAGTCTGCCGGTTGAAAGGAGAGAAGCAAGTTTTTCCATACGTAATCTTCCGCCTGGCATCAGACCGCCTGCTATCGTCTTGTGTCCCATACCACAACCCCATTCTACACGTGGTATCTTAATGTAATCTCCTTCGCCTAAATAGTTAACATTGCCAATTTTTCCTCCTGGTTTTAATATGGTAATGGCCTGGGCAAATGTATCAACATCTCCGCCGGCAATAACAACGCGTTCTACACCTTTGCCGTTTGTCTTCTTCATAATTTGTTCAACAATATCACCTTCACGGTAGTTGATGGTATCAGTAGCGCCATATTCTTTGGCAATTTGTATACAGTTAGGACGAGAACCTATTGCATAGATATGAGATGCCCCATGAAGAGCAGCAGCAGCAACAGCCATCAATCCAACAGGACCAATTCCGATTACTGCTACACTGTCACCAAATTGTACATCTGCAAGTTCAACTCCATGGAAGCCTGTTGGTACCATATCAGAGAGCATACAGGCAGCAACTGGATCCATGCCCTCAGGTAATAAAGCAAGATTTCCGTCTGCATCATTTACATGAAATAATTCACCGAATACACCGTCTTTAAAGTTTGAAAATTTCCATCCTGCAAGCATTCCGCCTGAATGCATTTGAAAGCCATTTTGGGCTTCTGCTGAATTCCAGTCAGGTGTAATAGCAGGTACGATTACTTGATCACCTGGTTTAAAATCCTTTACCAAACTTCCAACTTCGACAACTTCTGCAACAGCTTCGTGACCTAGAATCATATCATGACGCTCACCGATAGCACCTTCCCAAACAGTATGAATATCTGATGTACATGGTGCAAGTACAATTGGTCGGCAGATTGCATCTAATGGGCCGCAAACTGGCTTTTCCTTTTCGATCCAACCTGTTTTACCGATACCTAACATTGCAAAACCTTTCATAATAAAAACTCCTTTTTTTACAATTTTTTTAAAATGTTTGTGATTAAATTAACAATATAATTACCATTATACATCATAATCTTTAAATGTCAATCCATAATTCATATTTATTTTTAGCAATGTTTAAGGTGATAACTATGAAAAATGACATGATTATTTATAAAATATTAAAAATATAGTGATGTTTATACTGGATTTAGGTATGTTTAATGAAATCTAGCGAATGTAATAGTAATTATAGTATTGATTTATGCATATACAGATTTTTGAAGAGTTGAAATGCTGCTTTTTCTCGATTAGATATGGTGCCATGCCGGGCAGGACAAATGCACAAATAAATTCATACTTTTTGGCAGCAGTAATCATCCTATCCTGTTTTCTAAAGTACAATCTGATTTTACACAGCTTATATCTATTACTTCTGGAAGATTTCCTAACCATAAATCTTTCGTAATTTACCCTCATTTGTCCTCTCGTATTATCATTTATATCGCCCGTTCATAGAAATCGCAAGTTCATATTGATCACCAAGTATGCAAACATCGTCAAAACAAACAGGCTCTTCTTCTTTGTAGCAAATACGTTGAATGCAAAGAAGCGCCGTACCAGGCTGTGTACAAAGCATTTCTGATTCAGCAAAATCTGCAGATTTCGCAAATATCTTATCATTTGCAGCATTAATCTCTAGCTGATATTGTTCTTCTAAAAACTGATATAATCCTGAAAACTTATTCGTAAATTGTTCTATATTTGGTACGAATCGATAGGGAATATAATTTTTCATAATAACAACTGGCTGTTCATTTGCAAGCTGGATCCTCTGCACACGAGCCACAAAATCCCCATTATTTATCGTAAGTTTATTTGCAAGCTTTTCACTGGCAGGTATGATATCAATATACATACTTTTGGTTCTAACCTCATATCCGCGTCTTCTTAAGGATTCCGTAACGGATGTAACTTTATTTAGATCTTGCTTTGTTCTATGATCCAGTACCATGGTACCCCTGCCTTGCTTGATATCAATTAATCCTTCTTCCTTGAGCACTTCCATTGCCCTTCTTATCGTTGTCCGGCTTACATTAAAAATTTTTTCAAGTTCAGGTTCTGTAGGAAGTAAATCAGATACAAGATACTTTCCATCCTGAATATCTTTTTTTAGCAAATTATGCACTATCATATATGCTGGAATCTTACCCATATGAATTAAATGATTATGAAAACCATGTTTATATAAATGTTTTCATAATTCTCCTTTCCGCGTTTAAGTTTTAATAATCTTCCCCAAATATAGTCCTAATTATAGCATTATATTTCTTTTTAATCCATAGTTATATGAAATGCGGCAAGATGGATGTTTTATCCGGATATAGGTTTAAAAAGAAATATATAGTTTGTTAAAATATTAACACAAATGAGTTCCTTTTTCTGTAAGTTATACATAAAAAACTGTAAGTTATGAAACTTATATTGAAAATAAATGCAAGAGTGGGAGAATACGACTGTAAATAACATGAAATTGAAATGAAAAATAAATAGAATCAAAAAGGGGACTAATTTCACAGGTTACCCTAGATTATCAGACACCTGCTTCCGGCTGCCTGGCGATGTTTTTGATTATGTTGCCTGGGTTTTCTCACTCAGGATTACATAGATGTAACTATCAACTCATCAGCTATCAACTCAACAATTAAATATATTTTAATTGATTTTTTGTCTTGACAACTAACCCACTATAAAAAAGGAAAGGAATGAATGTTCTATGAAAAAAGTAGCTTTAGTAAGCCCATTAAGAACAGCTGTCGGTTCCTTCAACGGTACTCTTTCACCTCTGAGTGCCCCTGAATTGGGATCAACCGTCATTAAAGCATGTATTAATCAAAGTAATTTAGAGAGTTCTTTAATTGATGAGGTTTATTTAGGAAATGTCCTTCAGGCAGGTATTGGCCAGAACCCTGCCAGACAGGCGGCATTAAAAGCAGGGATACCTATTGATAAACCTGCATCAACGATAAACACTCTTTGCGGTTCAGGACTTCATGCTGTCGCTTTAGCTTACAATTCAATTCTGGCGGAACAAGGCAGTATCATTTTAGCCGGAGGCATGGAAAGCATGTCAAATGCACCT
>JAATEU010000062.1 GCA_015655565.1 Clostridiales bacterium | reverse complement strand
GATCAGATTCATACTGAATTAATTTTAGTTTTTCTATAACTTGTGATTCCTTTATATTAAGATTTTGGCATAATCCAGTTAAATTGTTATGATAATCCCTTAAATATGTATTGATGACGCTGAGTAAAATAACCGGATCCTGTGGAATTGTCATATAAACCCTCCTGATAATTGCTTGATTTCTTTATTTTATCATAGTTTCCTTATAAATCAAGGGCTGCTGACCAGATTTACAGAATAACCGTATTTAAGCCAGAGTGTGTTTGAAAAATGCTTGTGCCGGGCCGGGCGTTTCACTTTGTGGGAGACAAGGCGCGATTTTGGGAGTGTAGCTGTGCTGCATTCCCAAAATCGCAACGCAGTATACCGCAAAGTGGGACGGTCAGAAATTTGCAATGATTTTTCAAATACGCTCTAGGCAGGACAAACGCAGGAAGGGAGATAAGAAAGAGATATTGACTGAATCTGCATTTTTTTATACAATGAAGGAAGTCAAACTATCCTGGTTCATTTTTCTGCAAAAGCAGACAGACGGACAAATATACCCATGGAGGTAATAATATGGATTTATTTGAATATATGCGAAATAATAATCTGGAGAAAGATTCTCCCCTGGCTTCAAGATTGCGTCCTAAAACCCTGGAGGAAGTCGTGGGCCAGAGTCATATTATTGGACGTGGTAAACTTTTATACCGGGCAATAAAAGCGGATAAAATCAGCTCTATTATATTTTACGGACCTCCGGGAACAGGTAAAACAACATTGGCGAGAGTTATTGCCGGGACCACCAGTGCGGCCTTTACCCAGATAAATGCCACGGCAGCCGGTAAAAAAGACATGGAAGAGGTCATACGGCAGGCCAAGGACAATGCCGGAATGTATGGAAAGAAAACTATATTGTTCATTGATGAGATTCACAGGTTTAACAAAGGCCAACAGGATTATCTTCTTCCCTTTGTAGAAGACGGAACCATTATATTAATTGGTGCCACTACGGAAAATCCGTATTTTGAAGTAAACGGCGCTTTATTGTCCCGTTCCATTATTTTTGAATTAAAATCCTTAGAGAAAGAGGATATTAAAAAGCTGTTAAACCGTGCCGTATGCGATGAAGAAAGGGGAATGGGCGGTTATCATGCTATTATTGATGAGGATGCCCTGGACTTTCTTGCAGATGTAGCCAACGGGGATGCCAGAGCGGCCTTAAATGCCATTGAATTAGGCGTTTTAACAACGGAAAGGTCAAAGGATGGTAAAATACACATTACCCTGCCTGTCGCCGGTGAATGTATCCAAAAACGGGTAGTACGGTATGATAAATCCGGAGACAATCATTACGATACCATATCTGCTTTTATTAAGAGCATGAGAGGGTCCGATCCGGACGCGGCAGTTTATTATCTGGCCAGAATGCTATATGCAGGAGAAAGTATTACCTTTATTGCAAGACGGATTATGATATGTGCGTCGGAGGATGTATCCAATGCGGACCCTAATGCATTGGTTGTTGCCACTGCCGCTTCACAGGCAGTGGAAAGGCTCGGGATGCCGGAAGCACGGATTATTTTAGCTCAGGCTGCGGCTTATGTAGCCTGTGCGCCCAAAAGTAATTCTTCCATCACAGCAATTGATTCCGCCCTTAATACGGTTAAAAATGAGAAAACCGCAACGATACCGTCTTATCTGATGGATGCCCATTATAAGGGGGCCGCTGAATTAGGCCATGGTCTTGGGTATCAATATGCCCATAATTATAAAAACCACTATGTAAAACAGCAGTATCTGCCTGATGAATTAAAGGACAGGGTTTTTTATACACCAACGGAACAGGGTTATGAAAAGATAATAAAAGAGCATTTGGGACGGATAAAAAAAGAGGCAGAAGAATAGAATCTGCCAATTCATTAATCCTTATGGAGTTTATCCTGTGACTCCTTTTTCAGTAAACGGTATACCAGAATATAAGCATATAACATAATCGGGATTACTGCGGTAGAATATAAACTGGCTTGAAATAACGCCGTTGAATGGGGGGAAGAAGTAAGGGCGGCGAATAAAGTTAATCCATATAAAGATAGCAGAAAAACAACGCCCACAACAGCTAGTATGCGTTTGGTTTTTTTCATAATCTACTCCTTTCGTATAAGCATATACCAATTATAACGGATAAATAATCGAAAATCAATATTATTAACATATCATTCAGACCAACGCAGGAATTTTTATAAAATCTTCCTGCGTTGGTCTGAATGTTCATGAAAGGGGAAGGAAAATGGCTTTCTCCATTTCAAGGGTAAGATAATTAAAACTGTCTTCTCCCTTTATTTTAAATTCATAGGAAGCATTTATTTTGCCGTCCTCGTTTATGTCTGAGAAATTTAGTTTTAGGGTAAGAGATTCTAAATTATTTAGTATATTGCTTAGGTTAGTTTACAAGGAACTACACGCAGACCGTGAAACGGGCTGCTGACAATAAACGTCGATATGCTCCCGGAGAGGGTAAAGGCGTTTGAAGCGGCAGGAAAGCCGCAAATGACAGTCCGGTTTCAGCAGCGGACAGGGCGTATATGAAACCCTCGTCTATCGTCCCAAAACCGTATTACAACTGAGCTACAAATCTCAACGGTCTGAATTACAGCCCCATTGCTTGCAGATTTGTCAAACCGTTTAAGGCTTCTTATGGGTAAGTTGATATTATTCGGATATTCGTATATAATAATCGTAATATCTTGTGGAGGTTGGCATTATGCTTGGTTATATTTCGGTTCGAGAAGCAGCAATTAAATGGGGAATTTTGGAACGTAGAATACAAAAGCTCTGTGAACAAAACAGAATAAACGGTGTTATCCGGTTTGGTCGTTCATGGGCCATACCAAAAGGCGCAGAAAAGCCCATAGATGGACGACTGAAAGATAAGTAGGAGTAACAAATCTCAATCTAAGTAAAATCTTAGGAATTAAACAAGAAAGAAATCAGAAATAGCTCTCGCCTTTCTGATAAAATAATTGTATTTCACTATGGAGGTGAAACAATGCCGGAAAATATTCTGGTAGTGGATGATGAACAGGCCATTACCGATGATGAACGATGTGGATAATCCTAAATATATCAAAACCGTATGGGGGGTCGGCTATAAAATTGAAAAATAAAAGACATATGAATGCGAATTATTCAAAGCTGAGAGTGAAAGTATTCTTTCGTATGCTTATTCTGATATTTGTATCCATCGTTACGGTTGAAATACTATATTCATTGGTTCAGGGGAGATTAGGAGAGGGACTTGTTGGCTTATTACAAAATGTTTTTCATTTAAGTTTTGAAGATGCACTTTCAATTTATGAAAGCACATTCCGAAATAACTGGGAAATCATTATATTTGCTACAATATCAGTATTTTTTCTTGCATTTTTTTACTTTTCATTATCGTGGTTTACGAAATATTTTAATGAAATAGATAGTGGGGTTGATGCGTTAATCAATGTCGAAGATAAGGATATTGTACTATCGTCAGAAATGGCATCTGTGGAACAAAAGCTGAATGCGGTGAAACAGACTCTTAAAAGGCGTGAAGTGGAAGTACAGTTGGCCGAGCAAAAGAAAAACGATTTGATTATGTATTTGGCCCATGATATAAAAACGCCATTGACTTCTATTATCGGATATTTGAATTTGCTTGACGAAGCTCCCGATATACCGACTGAACAAAAAGCCAAATACCTAAAAATTACATTAGATAAGGCTTACCGTTTGGAAAGTCTTGTCAATGAGTTTTTTGAAGTCGAGAGATATAGTCAGCAAACGATTCAGCTTGAAAAGCAAGATGTGGATATATCTTATATGTTAGTACAAATGCCGGATGAATTTTATCCCATTCTTACGCCTGCGGGCAAAAAGATGGTTATTGATACGGAAGATACAATAATGGTTTGCGGTGATCCTGACAAGCTGGCAAGAGCTTTTACTAATATTTTGAAAAATGCCGTAGCTTACAGTGACGATAATAGTACGATTGAAGTATCGGCAAAAACGCATGACAATATTGCAATTATATCCGTTACGAACACCGGGAAAACCATACCGATTGAAAAACAAAAAGCCATATTTGATAAGTTCTATCGATTGGATGATGCCCGTTCAACGAATACAGGGGGAGCAGGGTTAGGACTTGCTATTGCGAAAGAAATTGTAACTTTGCATCACGGCCAAATCCGTATGCAGAGCGAAAACGGGAAAACAGTGTTTACCGTAGAAATACCGCACAATTCACATGAAGGTTAATATGAATGATTTCTTTGGTTACTTTCTAATAAGGTTTATTATAATTGGTGCAATCGCCAT
>JAATEU010000283.1 GCA_015655565.1 Clostridiales bacterium | reverse complement strand
ATGGATTTCATCCACGATTACAGCCCCTACAAAGCCGTCCTTGATACCCACATAGAGAGCATCTTGTATTTTATCATTCCTAAGGCTCTCTATATTAATAATAGCAAAGTACTCCGCCCCTCTGTACCAATTATTGAGCTGTTGCACCCTTAACTCCATTGTTTTACCATCTACTATTATAGATTTCTCCTTAGAGTGAATGCGGATTTCCTTTTCCCAGTTATACTTAACAGAATTTACTCCACACACAATAAGGCATTTTACAAGTTCTTTCTTTCTGGCTACTACAATATCAATACTTTCTTTAGTTTTACCTAAGCCCTGCTCATCTCCGATAAGGAGAGATTGTTTATCCAGCCCATAATTAAAAGCCTCTATCTGATGTGGTAGAGGCTCTGTAGTAAAACTAAAGGGGATAATAGGCTTAATATCTCTTAACCTCTCCTGTGTAGCCTCTCTGCGATCCTCAATTTCTTTTGTTTGGAGAGCTCCTACTACAGCCTCCTCACTCTGGATATTATGGATACCCACCTTTTCTACTAAGTTAGGGAGCTCATAGGCTGGGATTTCCCACGTCCTATCCTCTGGCAGATACCGCCTCTGTGCCAGCTCCTTTACCTTAGCAATCGTGACAGGATCATACTTAAAAGAGAGTTTAAAGGCATCCTCAAAATAAGTACCTTTCCCTAACTTATCAACCGTTATCATAAAAAAATTACCTCCTGTGATATTAATAATTAACTTAATCACAGGAGGATCTCATTTTTAGATAACCCCTATATACTTATACTATGCCACTAACATAAACTTAATAGTAAGCTCTCCCCCTGCTGTAGGGAGGCTATAAACCTTTTCAGTATGTATAAAGTGCTCTCCACAAATTTCACCTGGGGAACCTTATGATTTAAGAATATGGCCAGTTCCTGCTTTACAAGCCCGGTGTCCCTAAACCTGACCTTTTTATCAATGGAGGAGAGGCAGTAACTGCAGGAATAAGGACAGCCTCTGCTGGTTTCATAATAAATTATTTTATTTTTAAAATCTGCCAGGTCATCATACGGAAATGGCAGGGTACTAAAACCGATTTCCGGCCTTAACGGGGTGATTGTAACAAATTCTGTCCTTAAATTCTCCCGAAACAGTAAGGAATCCGTATTCTTTCTGGCACTATGCCGGAAAGCAATCCCCTTTACCTGATCCAGGGGAAGTTTATCTGCAATATAATAATCCAACAATTCCCGGAAGGTTTCTTCTCCTTCCCCAATCATGACACCATCAATGGCCTCTGTGGCTTCCAGCCGCTTCTTCGCATCATAGGATACTTCGGGTCCCCCAAGCCATATTTTGATTTCCGGCAACAGCTTTCGCAATTCCATACATAATTGTCCTATCAGGGTTATATTCCAGATATAGCAGGAAAAACCAAGGAAATCCGGCTTTTCCTTATAAATTGCCTGTAAAATATCATCGGTATAATTATTTATCGTAAACTCTGCCAATTTAATCTGTCCCTTATACGCTTTCGCGTATGCCTTAAGACTATAAACTGCAGGATTTGAATGGATATATTTTGCATTAATTGCGGTCAGTAGTATTCTCACATATAACTCCAATCCGTGTAATAAAACACTTTCCATGTATTCCACTTTTATATTATCATATTTTTTATAAAAATAAAAGAATAGAGTACCGGCTTTCAGGATCAACCAGTGCGATTGCAATATTGAGGGAGACAAAAAAATAGAAAAAATGGGCCCTCCAATGAATTATTAGAGAACCCGCTTTAAGTTAATTTCTCATTTTAGCTACTTGTAATATCAAAATTTTGACTATTTAAATAAAGGAACTGAATTAGTAATAGCAGCCATGCCAATGAAGAAAACAAATATCCATAATGCCCACTTTCCTGATTCTTTCTGCCATTCACCCATTTCAAGACAAGTAAGATTTAATAGTAAATATACAAAAGCAACTAATGGGCTTAACAAGTGAAAAGCTTGGCCTAACAATGAAGCAGTTCCTATTTCTAATGCAGTGTAACCATATTGAACTCCTGTTTCAGATAAAACCGGAAGTACACCGTAATAGAAAGCATCATTTGATAAGAAAAATGTTCCGGGAGCAGATAATACAGCAACAATAAGTCCCCATAACCGGCCAAAGTTTATGGGAATTATTTTTGTCAAACTTAATGCTAAAGCATTTGCCATACCGGTTCCGGTAAATAACCCCATAAATATACCTGCGCCTAATACCAGAATAACAACTTGAACAGCGTCGCCGGCATTATCTTGAATTCGCTGCTTTTGCTCTTTTAAAGAATGATAGTTTATAACTAATGCTAAAGCAGTACCTGCTAAAAATAGAAATACGGATGGAAAAGTACCTTTCACTAACATAATAACAATTGCAATTGTTATTATTGCATTAAACCATAAATACTGGTATCTTTTTAAAGCATTGACATCTTCATCCTTACAACATATTAATAATTCAATATCTTCCTTCGTTAGTTTTTGAATACCAATTCTTTTTCTTTCTTTTGTTCCTAAGTAATATGCAACACCAACCACATAAATTATAGAAACGCTCATACCAGGAACAAGCGCTCTTAGAATTTCCTGTTCACCAAGATTTAAAACCGAAATAACACGGGCCGTAGGACCACCCCATGGCAATAGATTCATAATAGTATTCATTAAAATTAATAAAACACCCAGATTCATCATCTTTAATCCCAGTTTTTTATAAATTGGAATAAATGCAGTACATACTATTAATGTAGTAGTTGTTCCATCACCATTAAAAGATACTGCTGCGGAAATAATAGAAGTAGCAATTAATACCATAACCGGATCGCCTTTAGCTAATTGAATCATCTTTTTTGTAACCGGATCAAATAATCCTACATTTAACATGATTGAAAAGTATAGAATCGCAAATAATAGCATTACTCCAGTTGTAGATACTTGCCTGACACCTTCTAAAGTCCAATCTCCGATTATCAGAATTTGATCCGGCAAAGCAGGAGCTGCTATTTCCTTCCTTTCCGTTACTTGCGCAGAATATAATCCCAAAAATGAACCTATTAATGTAAACCCAATTGGAATTAAAATAAGTGCTGAAAAAGGCGTAAGCTTCTTTTTAATAACCAGAAACATAAATACAAAAACCATTGACCAGGATAAAATAGTTATCATATAGTTTCCCTTTCATTTAAAATAATTTAAATAATTACGATACGCTACCTTATCAAAACTCCCCACCGATTTAAATATACAGGCTGAATCACGCTTAATATTTTAATAAAGCTTATTTTATTTATCTGTTTTAACCTGACGAATCACATCAATTACTGAACCGTCCCGATATGTTACAATACCAACTATCTTATGGGTATACTCAATT
>JAATEU010000275.1 GCA_015655565.1 Clostridiales bacterium | reverse complement strand
TTGTTATCTTCAGCCAGATTGTCAATATCCGATACTAAAGCAACTTCTTCTAAAAAATCACTTAAGGCCGGAGGTTCCGCGGCATTCTCTTCATAAGCGGCAATTTTGCTTTTTAGTTCACCGATTATTTCAAGCCGGTCCTCTGCGTCTTCTAAGTCCTGCGCCTCCAGATTACTGATATAACCTGTGGCTTCCAGAATTTCATCCATTAAGTCCGTAAGGCCGTAGTCAGGTGAAGTTAATTTTGATTTTAATATTTCAATGAGACTTACAAAAGGAGATATTTTTGCAGCAGCCCGTCCTAAAGAAGGAATGTATTCAGCTTGTTTCAGGGCTTCATAAAAACTGACTTCATTCCGGAAGGCATATTCTTCAATCTTATCTATTGTTACTAAACCGATGCCGCGCCTGGGAATATTGATGATCCGCTTTACTGCCAGGTTATCCACACCGTTATCGATAGTCTTCAGATAAGCTAATAAATCTTTTACTTCTTTTCTGGCATAGAAGTTTATACTTCCTATAATTTTATAAGGAATGTTTTTTAAAATGAATTTTTCTTCAAAGATACGGGATTGGGCATTGGTCCGGTACAGTATGGCAAAATCCTGATAAGAAGCGTCACCGGAAGAAACGGTATATGCAATTTCATTTACAATACTGTCGGCTTCTTCATAATCACGCTCAAATTGGGTGAAATGCACCGGTTCTCCATCTGCATTATCCGTCCATAATGATTTTTCTTTTCTTCCGGCATTATTACTGATTACTTCGTTGGCTGTTTCCAGGATCCGTTTGGTTGAACGGTAATTCTGTTCCAATTTTATTACTTTGGCATTAGGATATTCTTTCTCAAAATTAAGGATATTATAAATATTGGCACCACGGAACCTGTATATGGACTGGTCGTCATCACCTACCACGCAGAGATTATGTTCTTTTATACCGTCCTCATTGATTCCGTCTGTTAAAAGACTGATTAATTTAAATTGTACAGTATTGGTATCCTGGTACTCATCCACCATAATGTAATGAAAACGTTTCTGATAATAGTTTAATGCTTCCTTGCTGGTCTGAAATAATTCAACCGTCTTATAGATCAAATCATCAAAATCCAAAGCATTATTTGCCTTTAAACGTTTCTGGTATTCCTTATAGACCCCGGCAAATTTCGTCTTTGAAAAATCCCCCACGGCACGCAATTCATATTCCTCCGGGGATATCAGCTCGTCCTTGGCAGAGGATATGACGGATAACAGGGTGCGTTCTTTCAAGTTTTTTGTATCAATCTCCAAATGTCTGCAGATTTCCCTCATTAAGGATTTTTGGTCATCCGTATCATAAATTGTAAAACTCCTGTCATAACCGATATGGTCAATCCAGCGCCTGAGAATTTTAACACAGGTTGAATGAAAGGTACTTACCCAGATATTTTCCGAACCATACCCAACAATTTTATCTACGCGCTCCCGCATTTCATTCGCAGCTTTGTTAGTAAATGTTAATGCCAGTATATTCCAGGGATTCACATTTTTATTTTCCATTAAGTATGCTATTCTGTAAGTTAAAACCCTTGTTTTTCCTGATCCTGCACCGGCTAAAATAAGCAAGGGCCCCTTATCATGTTCCACTGCTCTGCGTTGTTCCGGATTAAGGGTATCGTATATCCTCATGTTTTTTACCACCTGACTTATGTATTTTGCTTATATTTAGGGTATTTGGTAACCTTATTACGATGACCGGCAAACTGTAGGGCAGCAGCCGGTTAATTACAAACATATGTTTATATTATACCATGAAATCAAAACCTGTTCAACCCGTAGATTTTTCTTTTGCAGGATAAACGCGGGAAGAAATTTTTACAAAATATTCCTTCCTGTGTTCGACGTGTTTTCTTTTGCAATTGCAATAGTCAGGGAAGTTATTGATTCCAAATGCAGTTTTTAAAAGAAAAAATATATGTTTACATCTAGTATTAAATACTATATAATATACAAGAGAGGTGATAACAGTGGATATAAGTAATGAAGAATGCTTACAAAGTTTAATCGATAGTATTAGAAAGCTGGATTATATTAATCCGGATGATATTCCTAATATTGATTTATATATGGATCAGGTTACCACATTCATGGATGAGCATTTAAAAGCTTCCAAACGATATAGTGAAGATAAGCTTCTTACTAAGACCATGATTAATAATTATACTAAAAATAAGCTGTTACCCCCGCCTAATAAGAAGAAATACTCAAAAGAGCATATTCTATTATTAATCTTTATTTATTATTTTAAAAATATATTAACGATTAGCGATATACAGCATATATTTAATCCTCTTACTGAAAAATATTACGGTGGCAATTCAGCCGTTGGTCTTGAAGCAATATATAAAGAAGTATTTAGTTATGAAAAGGACCAGATGGATAACCTGCTGAAAGACGTAGTAAGAAAGTTTAATAAATCAAGGGAAACCTTTCCAAATGTTCAATCAGACGAAGAAAGAGAATTTTTAAATACATTTTCTTTTATTTGTATGTTAAGTTTTGACGTATATGTAAAAAAGCAGATGATAGAAAAATTAATTGATGAATCAATTTTAGATAAGAAAAAGGTAAAGAAAAAAGAATAAAACTTCGATAAAGGGACCGTTGAGACCGTTTCAAAATCTGTGTAAACTCAAAAAACTGATATAAAATTTAAATAGTTACGTATGGGCAAGGTCATTTTAATGTGATTCTTGCCCATGTTTGTATTATAAAACTGTTTTTGGGTTGTTAAGTAAAACTTCCCTTGAGCAGCCTCGAGCAGCCGGAGCTGTCTGTTAAAC
>JAATEU010000541.1 GCA_015655565.1 Clostridiales bacterium | reverse complement strand
TGATATCACAATTTATCTTGAATTATTTATAGAGATATATAATTACTTTGAAGAAGAGGACGATTATACCTTTAAGGATGTAAAAAGAGCCATTTATGACTTTATCAGTGATTACAGCAGTGAAATGGTGGAATACAGAACAAGGGAATCATTGGATACTGATTTGTCCTTTGTAAAGGATATTATCCTGAACTGGGATTTAAAAGATCTCAGATATTTATACCAGTTTGGAGAATATATTGGTGACAATGAATTAAAGACGGCGGAATTCTTAAACAGCCTGCCTGAGAAGGAAGTAAAGGCTATGGCTTTTACTTACACGGAGGGGTACCGGAGAGGATTTGAGGCAGCGGGGATAGATTTAAGCAAAAAGGCAGCCGTAAATATACGTTATAATATCGGCTTTGAAAGAATGCTGCTTTATGCCTTTGGATACTTTAAAGAAATGGGACTGGAACCGGTAATTTACCGTGCGACAATTAACAATGTAAATAAAAGACAGCATTTGAAAATCGGATACCATTCAACAGGGCCGAATAAACAATATGATTATGACCATCGGTTTGATAACGGGCTGTATTTGGATAAGGCGTTTCATGAACGGAAGCTTGCAGCCCTTCGTTCAGCCTATGAAAAATTTAAAAAAGAAGCCGCTTTATATGCCGGACCGGCTTTGATACAGGTGTTTGGAGAAAAGAATTTTGCACCTGAAAGCAAGGCGGAGGCAATAAAGCTTGATAAAAGACAACAGAAATTATTAGTATCCTATAACCGGGATGCTGGTTTAATCACCAATGAATTTGTCAAAGGGGAAGAAACCAGCTTTACCATTATAGCATATCCCATACCTGAAATCGGAGACCGGTTTCAGGAAATATTTGCTGAAACAGTTAAAGTAAATACCCTGGACAATCAGACCTATAAAGAGATTCAGCAGTCAATTATTGATGTTTTAGACCAGGGAGAGTTTGTAAGGATTATTGGAAGCGGCAGGAACCGGACAAATCTTAAGGTAATGCTTTATGAGTTAACGGATCTGTCAAAGGAGACAATCTTTGAAAATTGTACCGCTGATGTTAATATTCCGGTTGGGGAAGTCTTTACATCACCGAAGCTGACAGGAACCAATGGCGTCCTTCATGTAACCCGGGTTTATCTGAATGAGCTGGAATATACAGACTTATCCTTGACTTTCCAGGACGGAAAGATAAGCTCGTATGACTGTAAGAACTTTGAATCGGAAGAAATGAACCGGCAATTTGTTAAGGAAAATTTAATGTATAATCAGGATACCCTGCCTCTTGGTGAATTTGCCGTCGGAACCAATACAACCGCCTATGTAATGGCACAGAAATATGAGATAGCAGATAAGCTGCCCATACTGATAGCAGAAAAGACAGGGCCTCATTTTGCAGTAGGCGATACCTGCTATAAAATGAGTGAAGATTTGAAATTATATAATCCGGATGTAAAACGGATTGTTGCAAAAGATAATGAAATATCCATATTGAGAAAAACGGATCCGGAGAAAGCTTATTTTAATTGTCATACGGATATCACCATTCCTTATAATGAACTTGGTGAAATAACGGTTTATAAGAAGAACGGTGAAACAATCACAATTATCCGGGACGGCAGGTTTATACTGCCGGGTACCGAAAAATTGAATGAGGCTTTTCAAGAATACTAAAATAATAAAAACGGTAACTCTTCAGCAGTACCGGCAAAAAGTTACTTTTGATTCGCACGAAACAAGTAAAATGCACTTGTTTTGGCACGATTCAACCCCCATCTATACTCATCTGAAAGTCTAAAGCTGGATTTTAAGATGATAATCATACATAATGAAAGAGAGGATTGCACAATGGCAGCAAAAGTTGGAATAGTAATGGGAAGTGATTCTGATCTGCCGATCATGAGTAAGGCAGTGGAGGTATTGGATATCTTAAAGATTGAATATGATATCACTGTAATTTCTGCCCATAGAATGCCGGATATATTTTTTGATTATGCAAAGTCGGCTGAAAAAAAGGGCTATAAGGTAATTATTGCAGGGGCCGGCGGAGCAGCCCATCTGCCTGGAATGACGGCCGCCATATTCCCAATGCCGGTAATTGGAGTGCCAATTATGACCAGGTCCTTGGGCGGGGTGGATTCCCTTTATTCAATTGTTCAGATGCCCGGAGGTATTCCTGTGGCAACCGTAGCAATAAACGGTGCCTTAAATGCGGGTCTTTTGGCAGCTAAGATTTTAGCTACTTCTGAACCGGAATTATTAGGACGTATTAAAACCTATGCGGAAGGCCTAAAGGACAGTGTTTTGGCTAAGTCAGATAAACTTGAGAAGATAGGCTATGAAGCTTATATGAAGAATATGTAATAAATAAATTATAAAAAGGCGGAGGCAAATCCGCCTTTTTATCAACATAAGACGTTTGCTGCGTCACGGCAGAAACGGGAAGGGGAATTTTATGAAAATTCCTTGCTGCTTTCGCCGTGGGCGTTTGTCCTGTGCGGCAGGCGGCGTTGTTTATGTGAAGACTTATATCATTCACTTATAGATGAAAAATGTTTTATTAATCATGCTAATAAACAATATAAGAAAATAATGAATAAAAAGATAGGACAAATAAAAGGGGTTATGTTAAAATAGGTGTTAGATAATTATTCTACAAATTTTGTCAGGCAGTGTTTGTTTTTTACAATGAAACAAGATATCTTCAAGGAGGATTAACCATGGATTATAAAAAGGCGGGAGTAGATATTGAAGCTGGTTACAAGGCTGTTGAGCTTATGAAGGAGCATATTAAAGGGACCATGCGCAGCGAAGTTCTAACTGGAATTGGCGGCTTTTCAGGTGCATTTTCCTTAGAGGGCTTTAAAAACATGGAACAGCCAACCCTGGTATCCGGTACGGATGGCGTGGGAACGAAGCTAAAGCTGGCTTTTCTCTTAGATAAACATGATACCATCGGCATAGACTGTGTTGCCATGTGTGTGAACGATATTGCCTGCGCAGGCGGTGAACCGTTATTTTTCCTGGATTATATTGCCTGCGGCAAAAATGAACCTGAGAAAATTGCAGCTATCGTAAGCGGAGTGGCCGAGGGGTGCAAGCAGGCCGGTGCTGCTTTAATTGGGGGAGAAACAGCGGAAATGCCGGGTTTTTATCCGGAAAATGAATATGACCTTGCCGGTTTTGCGGTTGGTATTGTAGATCAAAAGCAATTAATTAGCGGAAAGGGTTTAAAAGAAGGAGATGCCATAATCGGTATTGCTTCTTCCGGTATTCACAGCAACGGCTATTCCCTTGTCCGTAAGGTATTTAACATGAAGCCGGAAGCCCTGGATACTTATTATGAAGTCCTGGGTGCTACTTTGGGAGAAATCTTATTAACCCCTACCAAAATATATGTACAGGCGCTTAAAGCTTTAAAAACGGGAGGAGTAACCATTAAGGCCTGCAGCCATATTACCGGAGGCGGATTTTATGAGAATATTCCCAGAATGTTATGCGATGGAATGCATGCGGTAATCTATAAAGACAGCTATGTTGTTCCGCCTGTCTTTCATATGCTTTCCACAGACGGCGCCATTGCGGAAAAAGTAATGTATCATACCTATAATATGGGTATCGGCATGATGGTAGCCGCTGACAGTGCAGATGCGGATAAAGCAGTAAGGCTGTTGCAGGCAGCCGGGGAAACTGCATTTATAGCAGGAGAGATAAAAGCAGGAGAAAAGGGTGTAACCGTATGTTAAGAATTGCTGTTTTAGTATCCGGCGGGGGTACCAATCTTCAGGCAATTATTGATAATATAAATCAGGGCAGGATAAGAAATGCGGAAATTAAAGCAGTTATCAGCAGTAAAAAAGATGCTTATGCCATAGAACGTGCCCATAAGCACGGAATCCGGACGGCAGTTATTTCCCCTAAGGATTATGGCAGCAGGGAAGAATTCAGTCAGGAATTGCTGATGAAAATAAAGGGATGCCAGGCGGACTTGATTGTATTGGCAGGATATCTTGTGATTGTTCCTGAATTATTAATTCAAAATTATAGAAATAAAATTGTTAACATACATCCTTCCCTGATACCCGCTTTTTGCGGGGCTGGCTATTATGGGCTGCGGGTTCATGAAGCAGTATTGGAGAGGGGGGCTAAAATTACCGGAGCCACCGTTCATTTTGTGGATGAAGGTACGGATACGGGACCTATTATCCTGCAGAAGGCAGTACCCGTATATGATGACGATACACCGGAAATCTTACAAAAAAGAGTAATGGAAGAAGCGGAATGGCATATATTGCCGGAAGCAATTGAGCTGATAGCCGGTAATAAAGTCAGGGTAATAAATAACCGTGTATATAGGAAAAACTAAACCGGTAGGTAAACCGGCTTGCCGGTTAGAACGGTCTATGTCCAAACAGCTGAAAAGGCTGAGAAAGGTATCGGTATATATGAAAATATTAATCATAGGCGGCGGCGGCAGGGAACATGCCATTGCTTATAAAGTTTCCCAAAGCAGGCTTGTTGATCAATTATTTTGTGCTCCCGGCAATGCGGGAATAGAAGAATATGCCGGGTGTGTTAATATCGGGGTAATGGAATTTGATGAACTGGCGGCCTTTGCCGAAAGGGAGAAGATTGATTTAACCATTGTAGGTCCGGATGACCCTTTAGTGGCAGGCATAGTGGATGTATTTGAAGCGAAAGGCTTACGTATTTTCGGACCGAGGAAAAAGGCTGCTATCATTGAAGGATCTAAAGCATTTTCCAAGGACCTGATGAAAAAATACGGTATCCCGACTGCGGCCTATGAAACCTTTGATTCCCCGGAAGCAGCTTTTGCATATTTAAATACCTGTGATTTCCCTATTGTTTTAAAAGCAGACGGTCTGGCGCTTGGCAAGGGAGTATTGATCTGCAATGATTTAACACAAGCAAGAGACGGTGTTAAGGCAATTATGTTGGAGAAACAATTTGGTTCTGCCGGTGACCGGTTAGTCATAGAAGAATTTATGACCGGAAGGGAAGTGTCCGTTTTAGCTTTTTGTGACGGGACCAACATTGCAACCATGACAAGCGCCCAGGATCACAAACGTGCAGGGGACGGTGATCAGGGTC
>JAATEU010000629.1 GCA_015655565.1 Clostridiales bacterium | reverse complement strand
GGAAGCCCCATCACACCTCCGGCACAAATGGCAATGGTTGATACCGCACCGAAAGATTGTTCCAAAAAGGTATATTCTGCACCGTCGAAAGCAGGCTTATTTCCGAACACTGCTCCCAAGAGAATAACGACAATAACAGGCATACAGATGGCAAAAATAAACATGTCCATCCCTCGGAGGGATAGCCTGATTTCTGTTTTAAGTAAGTCTCTAAATGCTTTCATTTCCTTCCTCCTCGTCTGTGTACCAAAGGTATGCGTCTTCAAATTTTTCATAAGGACTGGTTGAAATTGCTTCTTGTACTGTCCCGTAAAAAGTGCTTTCTCCCTTTTTCAAAATCATGATTTTGTTGCACAGAGCTTCTACCTCGTCCATAAAATGAGAGGTTAATAGAATCGTAATTCCTTTCGCTTTTAATTCGGAAAGGCTCTTCCACGCATCCCGTCGTGCTTTAGCGTCCAAGCCGGTGGTTAGCTCGTCCAAGAATACGACTTCGGGATTGGGTATTCAGCATTCGCAAAATTGCTGAAAGAGAGTAATTTGCACAACGCAAGGAACGTATGATTTTCAAACGCCGAACATCTTCATCGGTATAAACGCGATAGCCATTTTGTTTTCGCTTTACTGTAAGCAAACCGTTCATTTCCCAATTTCTTAAAGCATCTATTGAGATTTGTAGATAATCGGATGCTTCTTTTCTGGTTAAAAGCGTAGTGCCTATTTCCTGACTGTCACCTGATAACAACTTTTCGGTAATTGCTAGCTTCTTCGGCATTTTTTTGCTCATTTCTAATCTGTTTCAGATAGTGTTTCGCCAGACAAATTGCCTTGCTAAAATTCCCAAGTGCGGAGGTCTTAATAATAACAATAGCTTGCTTTCTCAGTCCATTCTGCAGAACTTCAACCTTTAGAGCAATTCTCGCAAATTTAATCTGCTCCATATGAAAATCTGTAAAGACACGATAACCGTTTTCTTTACGCTCTGGTTTAGGAATCAGTTCAAGGTCTTCATAAAGCCGTACCGTATTAGGATTCCAATGCTATGTGCAATTTCAGATGTCTTGTAAGTATTCATTTTATTACCACCATTCTATTGCACCATAATATCACCATATCAAAGTCTGGTGTTATAATGGAGGGTTTTAATTGTAACTTATGAAAATAAAAAGCGCAAGCATGTGGATGGTGTTATTCCGCCAATATGACGTTCTTATGAATTTGAAGAAAATACGACGATTTAATGAAAAAATATCATCTGGTATGTCCAATACGTAAACCGAACCCTTATAAAAAAATTGGAAAAGCTTTAAAAAACCATATTGTCAAGAACCTCCTTGAAAGAAATTTTAACCAGGAAATGCCTGCATACTGTATCAGTCGAGAAATGACCTATCAATACATATAAAGTTTTGAATTTCACCATTTTAGTCTCCTAACAAAGTTTTGTGTACAAACTAATTATACATTTTTTGAAACATTTTTGAATGATTAATTATATTAGCTTATGAATACTACGAATAAAATCGTTATAAGCATAAATCCTCAAATTGGAAGATATTTTCCTGAAAAAATTTAATTTTCACTCATATCCGGAAATTCATATTCATCATCTAGATAAGGGATTATCAGCATACTTGCATCTCTATAAATCTGTCCTTTTATTCCTTGTAAATAAGAATAAGTTGAATTTCCCCAGCTATGTTTTTCTGGCGAATCTGGTTCTAGATTATAATTATCCAACATTTCTATTTCTAAAACTGGAGTAGCTGTCTCAATTAGATTTGCAACGCTTTTTTTAAATTGATTCAAGTTTTCCTTATCATCATCATAAATACATTTTTTATTTACTATTTCTATTACTTTATTATATTCTTTTTCCCAAACTTCTTCATATTGTTCTAGGGAGTCCCTGACTTCAGCTTGAATTTTACTGTTTAATTTTGGTTCGAAATAATTATCAATTGGATTATTCATTAAATATGAATTAAATAAGCTTGTATTTAAACTTTCATTCTCTGACGTTTCAACTTCTTCATTTGTTGATTTTATTGTATTTTCATCCCCTATAGAAGTCGAAGTAATGTTAGTTTTATCCTTTATATAAAGCATAAAACTAAATTGTGCTATTATAATTACTGTAAGTAATAATATTATTATATTTTTTTTCATTATGTTCATTCTCCCTAAAAAATCAATTCCATGGTAATCCATTACCATCTATCAATTCTATATACCATCATACACTTTTGATAGAACTTCACCAGTTCCAAGTTTCGTTTGGGTTATCCCCCATCAGAAACCGTTACCGTCTAATTCAGTGGCCTTCGTTCAACCAGTGTGCTCTTCTTTTACAATCTTCTCCGGCTTTAGTAAATCAATGTTAACATTTTTAGAATCATACCCTATCAATAGTAAGAATCCTGTAATCAATACCTTAATAATATTAGGTTCTTTTTCGCAAAAACCGCCTCAAAATTTTCTATGCCTAATTCGGTTTTGGTCTGGCATCTCATTTTAAATCATTTTCTTCCGATTCATACTGACATTTGACTTTTAATTTAATATAAAGTATGATTTTAACAGTATGCTTATATCGAATAAGCACATTTTAATTATTTAATGGAGGATACAAGATGAATTTAATTATAGAAAAGTTAAAACCTGCTGATGCCAATGAAATGCTAAATTATATAAAGCTTATTGGTAGTGAAACTGATAATCTTTCGTTTGGCGCTGAAGGATTGCCTTTTTCAGTTGAGGAAGAACGGCAATATATACAATCGGTCTTGGATTCACAAAACTCCGTGATGCTTGTTGCAAAAAAGGATGGAAAAATTATTGGAGATTGCAGCATATCAGGATTTTCAAGAAGATTTTCTCATCGTGGGGAGCTTGGAATTTCGGTAACCAAAGATTACTGGAATATGGGGATAGCTTCTGCACTTTTGAAAAAGGCTCTTGAAATTGCCAAAAATGAATTGAATTTAGAGGTCATTTCTCTTGAGGTCAGGTCAGACAATGAGGCAGCAATTCACTTATATAAAAAATACCAGTTCCAATATATGACAACTTTTGAAAAGTTCTTCAAAAATGGAGAAGAATATTTCAGTGCAGACCTTATGAATCTATATTTTTAAAATCAGTTCTTAAGCATAATGGGAAGCAGAGAATATCAGTTCTCGGCTTCCTATTTTATACCGTCATCTGTTGCTTTCTTCATCTATCCTCACATCCTCTTGCGGCAAAAACCGAATTTTTTCCTGCCACAGGCTATGTTCCTCCTGTTTATGAATAGAAAAAAGCCCGCCATCATTTCCTCAATTTCGTCATATTCCATTTTTTTCACCTCCTGCGTTTACACACGACAATAAATGAATATACCGCACAGGTCTATATGGAACATCCAACAAAAACCGGTGTTATTAGCCTCCAAAAAATGTTCTAACGTTCTGCTCCCAAAGTCTCTTGGGGCACTGAGATGTTCCATATAAAAAGACCGGCATACCTCAGGCCCGTCTAAACAATATTGAACTTAAAACTGCTGTTGCTGTATTTGCTCCGAAGCTTCTGTCATTCCCAGGTAACGGTCAAGCTGATGTTCTTCCAAAGAAGGCGTTCATATCAGCAAAGGGGGCCAAATCGTACTTTATGGCATAGCGGCTACATTGTTTAATCGACCAACTGCTTCTCGAGTTTTGATAAAAATTCATCTAATGATTCATTAATATCAATATTCATACGTTCTGCCAAAACAATCAGCCACCAGACGCACTCGCTAAGCTTATGTTCCAGTTCAGATACTGTATTACCGCCTTTAGGCCAACGCTGCTGCTGGGACATCGTCAAACGGCCTACCAAGCCGGCATCTGTCAAGAAAGCCAACGCATCCTCTTCTACTGCCCATTCTGTTCCATGATTCTGCCTTTCCAGTTGATGATAGAGTTTTCTTATTTTAACGGAACGTTCAACTACTTCACCAAAATTCATATCTTTCATATTCTCCTCTTCCTTCCTAATATATTTTAGCTTATCTGTTTGCGGATTCACTGCCAAAGCGTCTGTTTCATCTTCCAGTAACAGTTTTTCATCTTGTGTGGTACGTACTCTTTTAGAATTAGTAAATCCTCCATTCGAAAGCTTAAGAAATCTTTTTCCCGTTCACATTTACCTGTTCATCTTCCTCCATAGGAATCATAATATATTTCTTACCATCAATAATCTGTGATATGATTTGATTCATTTTTTCAGGTTTTACCTGAAGAACGATATCATAGTTTCCCCTGGTGTTGTTTTCCATCATGATGTTTTCATTCATATTGTTTTCATTTTTGATGCTTTCATTCGTGTTATTATCATTCACGTTGTTTTCATACCCAGAATCTGGCACCTCTTCTGACTGTGTGTCTAGTTCACCATGGGATGGGGAAGTACCGGCACCTTTTATCGCTTCCTTCAGTTCTTTCTGCAGTTTTTGAACTTTTTCTGCCAGAGCCTTTTCCACTTTTCGTTTTTCATTTTCCGCTAATATTTTTTTGTCAATCAAGTGGTCAACGGCAGGCGGTTCCTCACTGAAATTTTCTGTATAGGCAGTTTCGATTTTGGATATGATCTCTTCCGGCAAACCATTTAAGGCTAAAATCTCCTGAACGGTTTCATTGGTCAATATCACCGGTTCTTCCGGGGAATCAGAAACCGCTGCCTGCTCTTCTGAAATCTGCCCCAGACTTTCCTGGATATCACTAAAGATCCTGCTGCTTTTTTCAGAATCACCTACAGAGTTTTTAATAATGTTTTGGAAAATATTTTTCTGTTCGGCAGCTGTAGCTTTCACCTGGCAGCCTAATACCAGTTCCATCAATTCTTTGTGAGGTTCCAAAGCATTTTTCGTATAAAACATAACCGAATGAATATCGGTACTGCGGTCTGTAAATGCCGGGAAGATAAAACCGTTCTCCGGTGCTCCGACTACCCAGTCCCGTTTCCTCGGCCCAATTTTGTTTTCATCTTCCAAGTATCCAAGTCCCGGCTTTGTCAGTGCAACCGGACAGATTGCCGCAATTAAATATTCATATACTTCTTCCGATTCATCCAGTCTGCGGTTATCCGTCGTTTTTGTCAGAACATCATAAGCATCATGAAAGACTAAGATAAGATAATTCCCCGCATAATCATAGCTGTCAATAATAAGCTGATAAAAGTTCTCTAACAATTCTTCATTTTTTAATTTACTTTCCCTTAGTCCCATTAAAAACTGTTGTTTGCCGCCTGGTTTTTCTTCCTCTAAAGGAAACTCAAGTTCCAGAAGATTATTGCCCAAGGTTCCGGAGAGTGTTTTTTTCGCAATGTCCAAATATTTATAAAATTCTTCTTCCTCCAGATTTAAAAATGTTTCATTTAGTTTTAACACGATTTCTTTTTCTGAATTTACATAACATCCACACATTTTAGTGAAAGTACACCCGGTTTTTTTTAACCGGCTTTTTATCTCAAATACTTCTTTTCTATTCATATCTTACTCCATGATTTATTTTTTCAATATTTTATATTACAGGAACAAACACCGTGTTCCTATATCGGATGCACGGCGGTAAAAGCACCCCCTTTTATGAGAAATTTTGAAAAGTAATTTCTCATAAGTTATATTATAAAACATTGAAAAAAATATATCAATACCGGTAGCAATATAGACGGCCTCTTTAATAATTCGTCCTTCGCTTCGGACATGAAAATGTATGGTATCTATGAACAGGACAGGGTAAACGGATGCCAGCGGCCGATCCTGCCACGCTTGAATCTCAGGCAGGATTCTATCCGTAACATCAGAGATAAAGCCCTCAGAGACTTCAAATCCATAGATGTCCATCAGCGCATCCGATATCTGCCGGGTGGTCATGCCTTTTGCATACATTGAGATAATCTTATCAGCAATTCTTACGATATCCTTCTTCCGCTTAGGAACTACCTTGGGCTGAAAGGAGGAATTCCTGTCCTGTGGAATGGGGATTTCCATATCTCCGTATCTGCTGTGCACCATTTTTTCTTTGTACCCATTCTGGCTGTTTGGGTTATCGGAGCGGTTATTCTTTCGGATAACCAAGATGATTCATTTCCGCCTCCATCATCTCCTTGATGGTACCGCCAAGGAGAGCCTTCAGCGCATCCTGAATGTCTTCAGCAGTTTCGATATCGTACTTCTGAAGAAGCTGCTGAATAATGTTTCTTTCCCTCGGTCATTTCGATTCTGTGTGTTTTTCTCTCTTCTGCCATAATAATAGACCTCCTCAAAGATGCCTATTCCCCATTTGCATTCCTCTGCTCACCCACGCATGTCTCCCCGTACTGCCTTAGTTACTTTACAGGCAGGGTTAATGTAAATATACTCCCTTCTCCAGGAGAACTATCTACTTCCACCTTTCCGTCGTGATATTCTGTTATACTCTTAACCATTGAAAGGCCTAGTCCCATGCTGTTGCTGTTTGTTCTTGCTTCATCAACCTGATAAAATCTTTCCCATATTTTTTCCTGATCTTCTTTCGATATCCCAATTCCATTATCTTTTACCGTATGTACCGCACTATTGCT
>JAATEU010000609.1 GCA_015655565.1 Clostridiales bacterium | reverse complement strand
GTATGGCATATATGTCAGTATATGAAAAAGTGGACTTTGTCAAATTGAGTGGTACCGCGGATTTAATTCGTCTCAAGTATATTATACTTGGGATTTTTTTTATTTACGCGAAGACAACGGGCCAACCTGCAGAACAAAGGGAAGGAGAAATCCTTCCGCAAATCAAGACAGGATATACACCTGCAAAACAAGGAGGAGAAATCCTACTACGAGACAAGGAGGATTATATGAAAAAGAAAATATCAGTTTTAATTGTATTGGTACTGGTGATAAGTATGGCAGCAGGCTGCGGCAGCAAAAAAGAGGGTGAAATTACAATAGGGATCGGCCAGTTTGCAGAACATGCATCCTTAGATAACTGCAGGGAGGGCTTTCTTGCCGGTTTGGCAGAGGAAGGTTATGTTGTGAATGAGAATTTGAAGGTGTTTGAAGATAATGCCCAGGCAGATGGCAGTACAGCAACGCAGATTGTTAATGATTATGTGGCAAAAAAAGTAGACTTAATCTGTGCCATTGCAACACCTATGGCCCAAAGTGCCTTTGGGGTGGCAAAAGATACGGATATACCGGTTATCTTTACGGCAGTAACCGACCCGGTACTTGCAGAACTTGCCAAGGAGGATAAAACACCAAACGGCAATATTACAGGAACCAGTGATAAACTTCCTGTGGGAAAGCAGCTGGAAATGATCCGGAAGGTTTTACCGGATGCCAAAACCATTGGTATTTTGTATAGCACAAGTGAAATTAATTCCGTCTCGGCCATTGAAGAATATAAGGCTGCAGCGGCAGACTATGGTTTTGAAATATTGGAAAGAGGGATTGCCACTTCGGCAGATATTCCTTTAGCAACGGATAATCTTTTGGAAAAGGTGGACTGTATTAGTAATTTAACGGATAATACGGTGGTAAGTTCTCTGCCTGTTATATTAAATAAAGCTGCCGCTAAAAACATTCCTGTATTTGGAAGTGAGGTGGAGCAGGTTAAAATAGGATGTCTTGCCGCCATGGGTCTTGATTATTATGATTTAGGTGTCAGGACAGGTAAAATGGCCGCACTGGTTTTAAAGGGTGAGAAAAAAGCAAGTGAAATGAATTTTGAAATAATAGAAGAAGCTTCCTTTTATGGAAATACGGCTGTAGCTGACAACCTTGGAATTACGCTTCCGGAGGATTTAGTAAGCTCGGCTGAGGAAATGTTTAGTGAAATAACGGAATAGATTTAAATCAGATTAAGAAAGGCGAAGATATAACATGTTAACAATTCTGTTAGGAGTATTGGAGGAAGGTTTTGTTTATGCCATTATGGCCCTTGGTGTATATATAACGTATAAAATTCTGGATTTCCCGGATTTGTCCGTGGACGGAACCTTTCCGCTGGGCGGGGCTGTTACGGCAGTACTGATTATTGCAGGGGTAAATCCATTATTGACATTGTTTATTTCTTTTTTTGTCGGGGGATTTGCCGGAATACTGACAGGAATCATTCATGTGAAATTTAAAGTAAGGGATCTATTATCCGGTATTATTATGATGACAGCCTTATATTCCATTAACCTCCGTATTGCCGGTAAAGCGAACCAGCCGATTTTTTCGAGGGAAACCATTTTTGAGAATGCTTTTCTGGATAAAATAATACCGGAGAGCCTGACCCCCTTTCTGGATGTCATTATTTTACTGATTATTGTGGCAATCATGAAATTACTATTGGATTTATATCTGAAAACAAAATCAGGTTACCTGCTCCGCGCCGTTGGAGATAATGAAACACTGGTTACTTCTCTGGCTAAGGATAAAGGAACGGTTAAAATTATCGGACTTGCCATTGCCAATGCATTTGCAGCATTATCAGGAAGTATCTATACCCAAAAAAGCGGATTTTTTGAAATATCAATTGGTACCGGCGCCATTGTAATCGGCCTTGCCAGTGTTATTATCGGAACCAATTTATTTAAACAAAATTCTTTCATTAAGGTTAAGGCAACTACCGCAGTTATTATCGGCTCGGTAATCTATAAAGCATGTGTATCCGCTGCGATTTCATTTGGTATGGAACCCTCTGACTTAAAGCTCATTACATCAATTCTGTTCTTAGTTATTTTAATTGTGAGTTACTATGACCAAAGAAGGAAGGTGAAGACAAATGCTTGAATTAGAAAATATTAATAAGTATTATAATCCGGGAACTTTGAATGAAATGTGTCTGTTTGATCGTTTTAATTTAACGGTAAGGGATCAGGAGTTTGTTTCCGTGATAGGAAGCAATGGTTCCGGAAAGACCTCCATGCTCAACATTATTTGCGGAAGTATTCCCTTAGACAATGGAAATATTGCCGTAAATAATGTGGATATTACTAATATGCCCGAATTCAGGCGCCTGAGAAAAATAGGGCGTGTCTATCAGAATCCTGCCATGGGTACGTGCCCCAATATGACTATACTGGAAAATATGTCCTTAGCAGATAATAAAGGAAAATCCTTTAATCTGGAAAGGGGAACGAATAAAAACAGGATTGATTACTACCGTGAAAGACTGAAAACCCTGAATCTTGGCCTGGAGGATAAAATAGGGATTCCGGTAGGCTCCTTATCCGGCGGACAGAGACAGGCAATGGCCCTTTTAATGTCTGCCATGACTCCCATCGAATTCCTGATCCTGGATGAACATACGGCGGCACTTGACCCTAAAACAGCAGATTTAATTATGGAATTAACCGATAAAATCGTAAAAGAAAAGCAGCTTACCACCATTATGGTAACCCATAATCTCCGGTATGCCGTGGAATACGGCAACCGGCTTATCATGATGCACAGGGGTGAAATAGTGATAGATAAAGCGGAGGAATTAAAAGAAGCTTTAAAGATTGAGGAGATTCTGGATAAGTTTAATGAAATAAGTATTGAATGTGGAAATTAAATTGTATTACAAAAATATTGATTGTGGCATTAAAAAAGGCTGCTGTAAATATTAAATTTTGTTCCTTAATTGTCATGAGCACTACCAAAATGCACCGTACCCTTGACTTTGAATATGTATTTAGTTATATTGCCGACGGGACCGCAATGATGGTATCATAATTTTATTATTTTACGGATAGGTGATCTGCCCGGACAAATCTTAATGAGGCTGTCCGGGCATTTTTTGTAATAAAACCAAAGTAAATATAGTATAAAAATGACTGTTTTTAATAGAATATTGTGCAAGTTTACCATATCCATTGACTGATTGATATATGTAATCTATAATTTATACAGAACTTATAGATGAGAATAAGTAAATTATAGTAATTGCGCAAGGAACTAAGAAAGGTTAATCCATATGTAAAATGCCATTCAATTTTTGTTTTATGAAATCAGGGCAATAGATGAAAAATCGGCTTATTAAAAGGAAGGAGAAGATTGTTTATGAAAATGAAGAAAATATTGTCTTTTATGATTGCCTGCATCATGATTTTTAGTTTAGGGGCCTGCGGTACCAATAATAATAGCGGGACACCTGATGGGGATACCGGTTCGGCCGGAACGGCGGCGGAGGGTAACAATGGAACCGGGCAGGATTCAGGGGATAAAATTAAGTTAAGAATTGCCTGGTGGGGGTCTCAGACACGCCATGATGCAACCCAAAAAGTAATTGAAATGTATGAGGCTCAGAATCCTAATGTGGATATTGAGGCGGAATTTGCAGATTTTGACGGATATATTAATAAATTAAATGTTCTTGTAGCATCCGATAATGTATGGGATATATTTCAATTAGGAGGAAACTTTCCAACCTATATTAATAAGATAGTTCCTTTGGATGACTTTATCAGCCAGGGAATTGTGGATGTGTCCGATACGACGGAGGCTTTTTTACAGACAACTAAGGCGGACGGAAAACAGATTGGACTTTCTAACGGTGTAAACACCTACGGTATTGCATATGACCCTGATATGTTTAAAGAAGCAGGTGTTGCGGAACCTGCCGATAACTGGACCTGGGAAGAGTGGAAATCAGCCTGCCTCACAATTCATGAAAAGCTTGGCGTATATGGGAGCTCTAAGATGGATGATTTTATTGCAGGATGTACCATGGGTGTGTCACAAGAAGACTTTAGCTTAAATTTCTTTGCACTTTCCAATGATAAGCTTGGTTTTGATGATCCGACCATGCTGGTGGATTATTTACAGATTAGAAAAGAATTGCTGGATGCCGGTGCATACCCGGATGCCGGTGCGATTGCTGAAATCAAGGATATTGAAGGAGATTATTTAGTAACCGGCGAAGCCGCCATGACCTGGGTTGCAAGCAACCAGATGCCGACTATAGCGGCAGCCGTAGCGGAACAGGGAAGAACCATTAAGATTGCAACGGTACCCAGGAAAAAAGCAGACGGACCTTCCGGCGCAGCCATTCAGTCTTCACAGATGTTCTGTGTTTCAGCAGATT
>JAATEU010000158.1 GCA_015655565.1 Clostridiales bacterium | reverse complement strand
TACATATGATTGATGATGTGCAAATATTGGTAAATAATCATAATTTTTATTATGGTTTATTAAATTTACCCTTTTCAGCCATTTTGATTTTATACTTACCTCCTTTTTTCTAATTGAATTTATTTCACACGAAGCATGTTTTGATCCGGTAAGTTAATTATACTGAAAAAGAAAAATCTTAAAAACTGAAGTTTTTAAGATTTTGGAGATAAATTTAGAGAAAAATTTTAAGATCAGGATAAATTTTTAAGATATTCAGACACACTTGCACCCGTTATCTCACGAAATACTTTGTTAAAATACTTTGGATCGGAGAAGCCTACACTATATGGAATATCATCTTTTGCAACGCCTTCATTTAAAAGAAGGGATTTTGCAACCTGAATGCGGTAATTCTTTATAAATTTAGAAAAAGTTATTCCAACCTCCTTATGGAATAAATAACTGAAGTATTCTTTGGTCATTCCCAGACACTGTGCAAAACATTCTTCACTGATCCTGGCTGCATAATTATGCTCAATGTTTCTTAACGCTCTTAAAATCAACGGATGCGCTTCAGGGTACTGTTTTTCCAGATCAGCAACAGACTCTTTCAGGCTATGCCGCTCTTTTGCATTTAACCGTTCTAAGACTGCCGCCACTTCATCATAAGTGACCGGTTTAACCAGGAAATCCCTGACCCCCAGGGAAATTGCCTGCCTTGCCGTTTCAAACTGCTCATATGCACTGATGATAACGAAGTCGGTCTTAATTCCCATGGACTTTACCGCTTTGATTAGTGCTATTCCGTCCATGTAAGGCATTTTAATATCCGTAAACACCACATCCGGTTTTACTGCCGGAATCATCTCCAGTCCTTTTCTTCCTTCGGAGGCTTCTGATACCACTTCATAATCTTCTGAAATGGACGTAATTAAATTATGAAGTCCCCTTCTGGCCCTTTGTTCATCTTCCACGATCATTACACGCATAATTTCCCTCCTTGTCTGACAATATAAAACTAGTACAGCGTTGCGTAAGTTTTGCTTAATTCAAGGCTTAATATTTGCGTTATGGTATATCCAAGGTCACCTGTATTAAAACAAGTCTTCTGACAGGAAAGGATATTTATATCAGACTGCTTACTTAAAACAGGCCCGGGAAGGTAAAAGACAAAGCTTGTTCCGACCCCCGGATGGGTTGTAAATTTTATATCCATGGCTCTTCCGTAGTACATCCGCATCCGGGTCACTACATTGGATATACCGATCCCTACCTTTTCTTTCTCCGCTTCCAAAGGATTCTTAATGATATTTTGTATTACTTCTTCTATCTTTTCATCCATTCCAAGCCCATTGTCTTCAATAGTAAGCTTCAGCCTTTTTCCGGCTGCTTCCCCCCGGATCAGAATCTTTCCTCCTTCCTGCCGGCCTTCAAAGCCATGCAAGATGGAATTCTCAACAAAAGGTTCCAGCATCAGCTTTCTGCAGGGCCAGCTTTCATACTCTTCCGGAAAATCAATTTCATAATCAAATACCTCTTCCAGCCGAAATTTCTGCAGATACAAATATTGTTCAATCCATGCCAGTTCCTGAAACAGATATACATTCTGGTGTTTTTGGTCAAAGGTATATCTTAAAATATTGGAAAGTTTTTTTATAAGAACAGATGCTTTATGATTCCCCTCCTCCATGACTTCATAATTAATTGCTCCTAAGGTGTTGCAAATAAAATGGGCATTTATCTGGGATTCCAATGCTTCTCTTTCGGCTCTCTGCTGTTTTTTTATGGAAATCAGCCTGCCCTGATGGTGCTTTTCAACCTGATGGTTCATATCACGCAGAGAACCGATCATATTATTATACTCTTCCGCCAGCTTCCAGATTTCATTTTGTCCTTCAATCACGAGCTTATGGTTTAAATTACCTGTCTTTACTTTCAGGATGGATTGGTTAATGGCATTTACAGGCCTTAATATCAGAAAATTAATTAAAAATAAAAATGCAAAAACCAGAAACAGCAAACTTAAATAAAAAACGGTGCCCCGGGAGTAAATCACATCCACCTGATGTTTCATTTTCATTTCATCAATCGCAATATTGACAGTCCAGCCTGCTTTGTCTATTTCGGCACTGATATTCTGCAGATTCTCCCCGGATAAATACACTTCCTGACTTTCTCCTATGTACTTCTTATCCTTGTGGTATAAAATAATGCCGTTTTCATCCGTAACATATCCCATTGCCAGATCTTCATTGTTTTGATGGACCGTATCCACGAATTCCCCCAATACCTTGGTATTATAGGATATTACTACGGAATGTGTTACACCATGAAAAGTTTTATCCCCTTTTAAAGGAACTGCAATATGAAACATATATAAGGATTCATCTCCCGGATGTGTCAGATAATAACTCTTAATTTCATACCTTGGTATTAATTCCTGCTTTAAGAGCTTCAATAACCCTGAATTTATCTGAAGCAGGATATCCATATTTTCATCATTCCAGGATTTATAATTTACATAATTCTTCCGGTCATACTGCAACAGCATACCCTGCTCCG
>JAATEU010000035.1 GCA_015655565.1 Clostridiales bacterium | reverse complement strand
CCCGTAGCCTTTATTTCGGGCTTCCTCGTATAACCATTCACTTGTTTTTTGAGCTTTCAGTTCAGCTTCTTTCAGAATTTGTGCCGCCTGCTCTTTTGCATCCGCAAGAATCCCGTCAAATTGCCTGTTTAATACTTCCTCTTCTTCCTCAAAAGAAATTTTATCAATAACAGTCGCCTTCAGACCTTCCGTAAAAAACCCGCTTCCGGCTTCTTTGACGACGGCAGTTTTATCCTGTCCAGGATAATTGTTATCGCGGCTGTCAAGGTTAATAAAACGGAACTTTTCACTTCTTTCATTGGAATCAATGATTTTTTTATCATTGTCCCTCACATAGATAAATCTTGATTTGATTACATTAGACAATAATTTCGTCACCTCCACCTCTTGAGATAATAATTTCAGCGGAGTCCTCCAATTTTCTGATAATATTTACAATCTTTTGTTGTGATTCTTCAACATCCTTTAACCTGACAGGACCCATAAAATCCATGTCCTCTCTTATCATGGTAGCAAGACGTTTTGAAAGATTATTAAATATAACCGTCTGTACTTCTTCGTTGGAGCCCTTTAACGCTACAGCCAGCTCATTATTATCAACTTCCCTGAGCACTCTCTGTATGGATTTATCATCCAGGGAAAGAATATCTTCAAATACAAACATCTTTCTTCTGATTTCATCCGCCAATTCAGGTTCTTCAATTTCCAGGGTTTCCATAATATGCTTTTCCGTTCCCCGGTCAACCGTATTTAATATTGCGACAATGGAATCTACACCGCCGACAATGGTATAATCCTGGTTAACCAAAGAAGATAGCTTACGTTCCAGTATCCTTTCCACTTCCTTAATAACATCCGGCGAAGTACGATCCATTTGAGCAATACGTTTTGCTACATCTGCCTGCTTATCGGGCGGCAGTGCCGACACAATAGAAGACGCCTGCCCCGAGGAAAGATAAGATAAGATAAGTGCAATCGTTTGTGGATGCTCGTCCTGTATAAAATTTAACAGCTGACTGGCATCTGTCTTTCTGACAAATTCAAAAGGACGAACCTGTAAAGACGCAGTCAGCTTGCCAATAACATCCCTTGCTTTTTCTTCACCCAAAGCTTTTTCCAAAAGCTCTTTGGCATACGCAATACCACCTTCGGCAATATATTGCTGTGCTAAACAGATTTCATAAAATTCATCTAAAACCTGTTCTTTCGTAGCCGGCGAAACACTGCGGGTATTTGCAATTTCCAAAGTCAGCTGCTCTATCTCATCTTCTTTGAGGTGCTTAAATACATTGGCTGATTTTTCCGGGCCAAGCGCAATTAACAGCACAGCAGCTTTTTGTACCCCCGTAGTTTCACTGTTCTTAGCCATTTGCTTTCCTCCTTAAAGTTTCCTGCTATTAACCCCATTCGTCATTTAACCAATTACGTAATAAATGTGCAACGGCTTCCGGATTTTCATCTACAAATTTTTCAATCATCTTTTTGGTTTCTGACTTCTCACTAAATTCAATATCGTCCAGGGATTGGTTCTCTTTCGTTGTAGCTAAAAGCTGCTCTACCGATAATTCCGGTTCCAGTTCCGTTACATCCATCGGTGAGGTACCCTTAAATACTACAAATAATAATAAGGCAATTATCAATATGGCTAAAATGATCTGCAGATAAAAGGTCCATCCCCTTGCATTTGATTCTTTCGGAATAAATACCGGCTGTTCATATGTGATGATAGATAATTTATCTACAGCTATTCCGGTAGCCAGCGACACCATATTATATATATCCTCGCCAACGGTAACCTGCTTTTTATCCTGATTTGCTAAAACATACTCATCAAAAGTTGTATCCTCCAACAGGCCCTGTAATTCCAAATCATCTTCTTTATAGGTTACTACCTTGGTACAAACGATGCTTCCTGAGGATTGTTCCGGTATTACCGCTCCAATTTCATATTCTGTGTTGGTTACCCTTTCACTTGGGAGATATTCTATCTTTACAGTGGATACGGATGAGCCTTGATCAGATTCTGTTTCCATATTATAAGTCGTCTCATCATTGGAATCGGTACCCGGAGTTCCGCCGCTGCTATCACTTGTATTTTGCGCATCATAGGAATAATAATTTTTATATAAGCCCTGATCCTGATCCTCGGCAGGTATTTGCTCCGTATATAGCTCCGTTACCTTATCCATATTCAAAACCCAGTTAAACATAGGCTGAACATCATCATAACCTAATTTCATCATCAGCATATATATATTGTTATTATACGTATTTTGAAGTTTCTCGCGATATTCCAAGACAGAGCTGGCACTTCCTGAATATAAGTCTTCTTCGCCGCCAAATAACAGATTACCGTTCTGATCAATAACCTTAATTTTCTCTGTAGATTCATTGCCAATCGCCGCAGCAACATATTCTGCCACAGCCTGGGCGGTAGATAATTCAAATTCGTCTGTAATTGTTAAAGCTACACTGGCCGGATAATCCTGCTTTTCCGATAAGACACTGTAGCTGTTATCCTGTGGTACATAGGTAACCTGTGCCTCATCAATGCCGGTCATTGTAATTAAATACTTTCTTATCTCAGATTGTATGTACAGATGGTTCTTTAAAGTCCGATCACTATTGGTAGTACTTAAATAATTGCTCATCAGTTGTTCCATTGTTAATCCGGAAGTAGACACATCACTGCTGTATACTAAAAGAAGAGCATCCGAATACTGTTTTTCATCTACCAATATGGTAACCTTATCATCTCCGAGTTTATAGGCAATGTCTTCCCCCTCTAAAAGTTCTGCTACAGCACTAGCATCTTTGGTCGTTTCATTAACAATTAATGTTTTGTATTCAGTCCTGTTCATAAATGTCACCAGGATAATCAATGCCAGAAAAACAGTTGCAACTACACTTATAATAATCGTTTTCTGCTTACTTGAGTATTTATTCCATTGATTTAACAGCTGAACCGGTATCTGCTTTAGTTTGTCCGCCATGTTACTGCTCCTCTAGTCATCGAGTTAGAATTGAAGATTCATAATCTCTTTATACGCTTCTAATACCTTGTTTCTTACCGCCACCGTATACTGAACGGAAAGGTTTGCTTTCTGCTGTGCAACCTGTAAGTCATGGGTATTGTCAGTAAAACCTAACGCATAGGATATCTCCGCTTCCTCTGCAGCATTAGTCAGGTTATCAGTTTCTTTTATCATGGAAAGTGCTGATTGAAACAAATTCTCAAAGGTTTCATTTTTGTTCGTTTTATTAGCAGCCGAAATTTCACTATTATAGGAGCCAAGATTAGATATACCGTTCAATAATGCGATGTCCATAAGTTACCTCCTGTTATTTTCCTACTTCTAAACCCTTTAACGCCATTTCTTTAGAAGCATTAAAAGCTGTCACATTAGCTTCATACGCTCTGCTGGCATCAATTAAATTAGTCATTTCCGTCACCGTATTAACATTCGGATAGGCTACATATCCCTCCTCATCCGCATCCGGATGGGATGGATCGTATACCATATTCATAGGAGTTTCCGTATCTTCCAAAATCTGCGTTACTTTTACTCCGTTGCCGGCTCCCGCACCTGTTTTGCTGTTTAATATATCAGCAAAAGCATTTGTATCCTTCTCAGCAAATACAACTATCTTGCGTCGGTAAGCTTCCCCGTTTTCATCCCTTGTTGTATTTACATTAGCAATATTCTGTGATATTATATCCATTCTAAGTCTTTGAGCAGTCATTCCGCTTGCACTGACATTCATTCCATCTATGACAGACATATCAAAACCTCCTAATTATTCGTTAAAACTGATTTAATTCTGCTGAATTCCTGTGTCATGGAATCCATCAGCGCATAATACCTGATTTGGTTTTCCGCCAGTTTCACTGATTCCGTATCTATATCTACATTATTACCGTCAAGCCGATAGCTGAGGGATGATTGATCTGTGTAAACAGAAGCTTCCAATGAATTAAGGTCTGTTTCAGCAACTTTCTGGTCCAAGGTTCCGTCTCCCTCAAGCTCCTTTGCTAAATAAGTCTGAAATTCAATATCCTTCCTTTTATAATCAGGGGTACTCACATTGGCAACATTATCCGAGAGCAATTCATTTCTTAACCAACTGGCATCCGCTGCTTTGTCCAGGATATTAATATAATTATATACATTCGATCCTATCATATTTACGCTCCTTTCGTATCTGGTATCATTATAATTATTTTTTGACAAAAAAACAAGCAAATATTACTTAACTAGTACTATTATATCATAAAATGTTAAATTATATTACAATAAAATGTTGTTTTATAGCAAAAAATAAGGATTTATGAGTTGAATACTTTCATAAATCCTTCTAATTTTTTATAATTTTAATACATTTTATAATATATTAACTTCAAATGCAATAATATATCTTGTATTAATTTAATTTGATGTAATTTTCAAATAATTTATATAATTTACTTTATTTCATTATTTGTTCAATTTTTTTAATTCTACAAAAACCACATCATTTAAAACCTTAATGTAAGTTCCTTTCATTCCGGAGGATCTGGATTCAATTACCCCCGCACTTTCAAATTTACGCAGGGCATTCACAATAACAGACCTGGTAATACCGACTCTGTCAGCAATTTTACTGGCCACTAATATTCCCTCGCTGCCTTCCAGTTCCTCAAATATATGAATGATTGCTTCTAACTCGGAAAAAGACAGTGTACTGATTGCTGATTTTACAATCTGCACCTTTCGGTTCTCTTCCGCATTTTCTTCATTCACGGAGCGCATCATTTCAAGACCGACAACAGTAGTACCATATTCACTGAGAATAATATCATCCAGATCATATTGCCCCCTGCTTTTATACAGGAATAAAGTCCCCAGCCTTTCCCCTGCAATATCAATCGGATTGATAATCGCCTGATAATTATTCCCCTGCTTAAATTCAAAGCCTAAAGTCAGCAGATTTACATTTTCTTTGGTAGACAGTATATTTAGTAATCTTTCATTTAATAATTGATCAATGTACCCACCAACCATGTCTTTAATTAATTCTTTAATTTCAATAATGTCATCCCTGTTCTTAATTCCTAATACTTTACCTTTTTTACTTATTACAAGAATATTGGATTCCAAAATTTCACTCAATACTTCACAAATATCATTAAAGACAACCTTATGGGAACTATTATTGTGCAGTAGTTTGTTAATCTTTCTTGTCTTGTCCAGTAATTGTACGCTCATGAAACATCCTCCCAGTACCCCACCGATTTGATACTTATCTTTCCCTTGGTATCCGGCTTTACTAATTCACAAAATAAAACGTATCGGAAATTGTTTTATAATTTCCGATAAAAAGTGGTGTATTTCCCAATCTGCATCTGATTATAGGAACATGATATTTGTTTCTATCATAATATTAAGTCCTAAAATTGTGTTATCGAATAAATCTTACCATACATTTTTCATAAAAACAATAGTTATTCACAGATTTTGACACACATTGACCAAAAAAAATGCTATTTTTAACTTATTTCTGAATTTTTCACTACAATACACCCACATT
>JAATEU010000398.1 GCA_015655565.1 Clostridiales bacterium | reverse complement strand
TACCATTCTGCGGTAGGTGGCTTCACAGCTGTTGGAGCGGATGGTGGGCAGCACTACCACGCCGGTGCGAATAGAACGGGATATAGAGCAGGCTGCTATTGATATCATAAAATCTCTTGATTGGGATTTTACCGCTAAAACTGCTGTCATTACTTCATAATCATGGTATGTGCTGTTCGAAATTTAATCGAAGTCACACCGTAATGATCTTTAAATAATTTATAGAAAATTCGGTTTATGATATCCAACCCTGGAATCAATCTCTGTCACAGACAAATCAGTATTGATTAGAAGTTTTTCTGCCTCCTTCAGTCTTATCTGACATAGCAAATCACGAAAACTTTGCTGATAATTCTCCTTAATCATTCTGCTGAGATAGTTTTGATGAAAATGCATATTTTTTGCGATATCCTTCAAGGTGATATACTGATAATTCTTCCGGATGCAGTCAAGAACTTTCGTAATATTTAAATTTTCTTCCTCAATTTCCTTTACCGCCCTCAGATCCTCTTCCCTGACACGCATCAGATAGATAAACAGACTTGAAAGATTATTCTTCACCATGCACCTCCATCCCATCACTTTCTCCAGATATTCGCAAAACATATGATACATAAGCTCCTCTATGTATTCACTGTCCTTAATATAAAACACCATATAAGAGGCTTTTGTCAGGTTTTCATTCAGCGCATGCCAGAAGATTTCTTCAACAATACCTCCTGGTCAATTTCATTATACTGATTCAAATCAATATATTCGAAAGGAATCAGGCATTTCATTATAATATCATCCTCGCTATTCATCTCAATCCCATGGACTACATTCTGATCAACGATGCATAATTCCTTTTCCTTCAGTCGAAATACCTGGTTCTCATTACTGATATAATAGGTACAGCTTCCCTTGTATACATAATCTATTTCAATATAAGTATGCTTATGTAAATACATTTCGGAACTATGCTTACTAATATCAAAGTCCTTTAATTTCTTCGTCAGAGCCCCCCTATTTTTAATCAACTCATTCAGAACCATATTCTGCCCCTCTGTCTCTGATTGTATATGTCTCTCGATATATTTCAGATACTGTGTAAAGACATTGCCCAGCACAAATTCATCCTCGAGTACCTGTCTGAGATTTTCCCTGACAAGTTTTTCATTTATTCTATCCTTCTGATTGACCACCCTTAATAAATCTTCTTCTCTCATGAGTACCTCCTATTCGTAACTTTGAGGATTCGGAAATTCACTATGCGAAAAAAGGGTTTCCTACACCTTTCTTCCCTGATATATAATACAAACCGATGAAATGCATAAGGCTATTATACCTGAAAGGGGAAATGAAAACCATACCCCATTTAATCCATATAAGGCAGATAAAAGTATCAAAACAGGCACAAAGCATAGGATGTAATTACACAAGGCAGGTAATCCTAAGGATATTACTGCCCCTATGAATAATCTCAGCATCAGTACTGAATATTACCATAAGCTTATCAGAAAGCACAAACAAAAATAACGACATAAGTACCCCATAACCGGCCGCAATAACGGAGGAACACCTCAGAGTTTCACTGACTCTTGACTTTGCGCCTGAGCCATAATTATACCCGATAACCGGCTGAATTCCTTGAATAATCCCTTGGAGCGGAAGCAATAGAAATACCGTGATTTTACTAACAATTCCATAAATACCGATCGTAAATTCTCCGCCATATTTCCTTAATACGTTATTAATAATAACAATGGTCAAACTTTGACTCGCCAGTCGTATAAAGGACGGAAAGCCGCTCATTAATATCTCACCTATAATTATGGTATCAGAAAGGAAATGTCGAAGCTTAATTCCCATATGACTCTTTCCTGAAAGAAAGAAATAATAGACACACATTGCTACAGAAATGCATTGTGAGATAACCGTACCTATGGCAGCTCCCCGAATCCCCAGATAAAAGACAAAAATGAGAATCGGATCCAGAATTATGTTAGCAGAAATCGGGATAATCCACTGATACATAGCATATTTACTGCTGCCCTCTGCCCGGATAAGACTGGAGAATCCTGTGCTTGTAACGGCACCAAGTAAAATAATCCTGGTATATTCCCTCGCATACGGCATGAGGCTTTCCGTTACTCCCATTGCATATAACAGTTCCTCCAGATAGACTAATCCAAATATGGTAATTAATATGGCAACCGTCCAAAATACCATAAATGTATTGCCTGCAACACGGTTTGCCTTTTCAATATCCTTTTTTCCAAACGCTATGGATATAATTGAAACTGCACCAGAAATGCCGGTTCCCATATTTGTATTTCAGATTCGCATGTTTTTCAAAGATCATCAGTGATGATTTCCCTTTCAGATATCCCATAATTTCTGATACACTATATTTTGGTGGAATTCTTACCAGCATGTGTATATGATCTTTACAACATTCCGTTTCAATAATTTAGATACCCTTTCTCTTATATAAGGTACTTAGTATTTCCACTATATCTGCTTTGATTTTTAATCCAGAAGCGTATATATTTGGATGCTTTCAATCTTTTTATCTTTTATATGAAAGCTCATTACATCCACATAATTTACCGGTTCATATCGAAAATCATCCTCTTCGTCACTTAATTCTCCTCCCGTCAAATTTCCTTCAGGATAAGCCTCTTTGAGCTCTTCAAAGCTATCCCCGACTTTAATATTTCGTATTGTAGGATATTTCGGGTCTGTAATTTCAATGTTAAAGATAAAAAACTTCTTATCTTCCGTTGCATCAATCGTTTTTATAATAAGTCCGGGAAATTGGTACTGTTTTTCTGTCATTCCATTGAGCTGATCCATATTTAATCCATCATCTTTGGAATAAGTATGAGATTTGATTTCATCCGCTGTTCCCAGCATACTCTCGATTTTTTCATCATCTGCAATGTCCGAAAGGGCAATTGTATTCTCCTGGTAAACAAACGCCAGCTGTTTTAAAACAACATTTCCACTTTTTTCTACCGTGCCTTCCTTTATTACTTCTTCAGAAACATCCGTTGAACTGTCGGCCGGAGTATCCGTCCATGTGTCAGTCTGCGTTTCGCTTGAAGTATGATCTGGTGTATCGTTCGTTATATCGGTTGGCATATCGTTAAATGTATTTCCCGGTGATTTAACTTCGTCTTTCCCACATCCTGCCAAAACCATTCCGCAAAACACCAAAAGCATGGTCACTATTACTATCTTTTTAAACACTTTCATTGCTATTCCTCCTTCAAATCATTTTAATTTATTATTTCTGTTACAGTGTCATTATAAATAAAAATTTTATTAGAGTAATAACAAACTTGTATCATTCTTGTAACATTATGCCAAGGGAAGCAGAAGTGAAACGGTAGTTCCGGCACCAATCTCACTTTCCAGGATTAACCGGCCGTTAAATTTTTCTACAATCTCTCTGCAAAGAGAAAGTCCCAGCCCGGAACCTTTGGCAATATTTGAATTTCCGGCCCTATAAAATCTTTCCTGTACCAAAGAAAGGTCACTCTTATGAATCCCAATGCCCTGATCGCTTATTTTTATAGCTGCTGCATTTTGACCGGTGGAAGTTTCTACTCTGATATGACCTCCTATATTAGAATATTTTATTGCATTATCTAAAATATTAGCAATTGCATGTGACATTAATGTTTTATTTACATCAGCCAAAACCCCATTTTCCAAATCGACTTCTATCGTTATTTCTCTTTTTTCTGCTTTTGGCCTCATCTCTTGAACAATACTATAGGTTAATTCCGATAAATCTTCCTTTTCTGTGTTAAGCTCCTGTGTTGCTTTATCGAATTTAGAAAGAATTAACAGCTCATTAATGAGCTTTGTTAGACGTTTTGATTCATTTACCAGATGGAAGTATATCTTTTTTAAGTCTTTATCCTCATTTTCTCCCTCGTATAAATATTGAGAAAAACCCCGAATTGCGGCAAGCGGCGTTTTGAGCTCGTGAGATACATTGGAAACAAACTGCTTTTGATACTGAATATAGTCGTTCAATTTAATACCCATCTGATTTAATCCTGCTGCAAGCATCCCCAGCTCATCTTTCCTGTTTAATCCGACCTGTTCAAACTGCTGCCGGGAAAACTTTTCTGTAGCCCCAAGAAGATATTTAATCGGCTTTGTTGTTTTACGGGCAATGTACAAACTTGAAAGAGTGATCAGGAAAGTAAACCCGCCTGCACCGATGAATAATATATATCTGATCTTGTCCATGATATCGTAAAAATAAGATATATTTTCCACTATCTCGAAAACGTAAACATTTTGGTAATATTTATCCTGAATAGGTATTGCAAAATAAATCAGTTTGTTATTTGTGACCGTGTACGAATAATTCCCCTTTAAAGCATTTCTAATATTTCCTTCAAAAATCTTAGGGGAGCCGTTATTCACTAATATTCCATTCGCAGCCAACCCTAAAAGCTTCAGATTATTATCATAGATTCTGACTTCCCTTCCTGAAGCTTTTAAAACTTCCAGGACATCCTTTGCCACATCGGAGGGTTGTACCTGAGTGATTGATTTTTCGTGCCTTGCAAGTACTTCCCTGAAAGACAGCTCACAAATATCTGCCTTTTCCATCATCTGCTTCTCTATTGTCACAAAGCTAAAGTAATCAATGGCTTTATTAACCGAAATAATGATAATGGAAAAGGATAATACAGAGAAAAATAAATAACTCAAAAGTAGCCTGGTTGCAAACTTCAAACGGAGTCACCTCCAAACTGGTAACCGAATCCATAAATGGTCTGTACATATCTTGGGTTCTCGGAATCATCTTCCAATTTCTTTCTAAGCCGCATAATTGTCATATCAACACTCCGGCTGTCACCTAAATAATCGTACCCCCATACGATTTCCAAAAGTTCATCTCTGGTAAAAATCTTTTTAGGCCTTTTTGAAAGAGTTTCAAGAATTTTAAATTCTTTTGCTGTCAGGGAAATTTGATTTCCCTCCTTTAACACTCTTTTTGTTTCCAAATCAATTTCCAGTTTTCCATATATAATTGGCTCTACACTGTCATTTTTAATCTGGCCACCCGGTTCATATCTTCTTAGCACAACTTTGATTCTGGCGATAAGTTCTCTATTATCAAAAGGCTTTGTCACATAATCTTCAGCTCCAAGCTCAAGTCCCAGCACTTTATCAATGGTTTCATTCTTTGCAGATAACATGATAACGGGAATTGTGGATTTTTTTACTATTTCCCTGCAAAGATCGTAGCCGGAATAGTCAGGTAACATTAAATCCAGCAAAACCAAATCCGGCCGGAAGGAGTTGATCTCCCTAAGTCCGATAACACCGTTTTCAGCAGTTTTCACCTGATAATTTTCTCTCTTAAGCACTAATTCAATCAGATCTCTGATTGCAATTTCATCATCAATTACAAGAATTTTTTTCACTTAGAAGTTCTCCCTTTTTTTAACTATCTTTTCATTCATTTCCTTCACCTTTTCTTGTGCTTTTGTTCGTCCATCTGCAGGTTTGGAAGCGGAAGTAGGTATTAACCGGAGGTTTCCTTTTCCATAATCAAACAGCATATTCACCAGCCATTTTCTCCCGTCCGTCGCTGCCATGGAAAATTAAAAATCTAAATTTGTAATTCCGGTTTGAACTGCAAAATCATGAAAATAAAACCACTCTGTGCTTTTCTATTGATTTGGATTAAATTTCAATATTATATGTTTCGTTCATTATTTATTCTGTGTTATATCTTGGCACAAGAAATAAAGAATTTTGCCGTTCAACTCTATATAACATATTAGAAATAAGTAATCTAACATAGAATCAGATTTTAAACACCAGATTAATTATAAAACAGTATAATACCAAAACTATATAATCACAAGTCCATTTTTATATTCAAAAGTAAAATTTTATAGATTATCAGCTATCGAAACCATTAACAAAATGATTTGCTGCGGAGATTCTTCTTCTCATGGCAAGACCTTTTATGGCTGTCCTCACCGTAGCAACTCTTCCTTCTGATTTAAATCATTCGTAACTACTGCCTGTATTTTTTTGGCTTTATCATTCACAGAAACTAAAACCGGTGCAAAGAATTTTTTGCAGAAATAATGAATGCTTTCCAACGACCACAAGAATCAATACTTGCCCAAGAAGCTGCCGGCCAACAGTCATTTAACTGCCAGTAAATCGTACCCATACAGCGTCCATAAATACTTCTCCAATGCTCTACACCATACCGGATTCCTTCTGCCTGAATTATCTGGGATACATATAGTAATGATTCAAAATTTTTAGGATAACGGTATAATTGTATTCAAAATAGGTATTACCTATTTTGAATGGCTTTATTATTACACTCATTTTTCATATTGTCAATATATATTCCAAATTTTTTCTATTATTTTTGTATTGGAGATTTATACTTAACAAAATCAAATCATAATATAAAAGTCCGGTTCAGTTTACATAAATGAATACCTAACTATCATATTCATCAATATCACTGGACTGGACTTTTAATAACTATTACATTTTTTTTCTTAATACTTTTAGTTGCAGTATTTCATTCATATAGTATACTTTGCCATAAAGTTGCGGCTGTCCATATAAATTATAACCAACTTCCCTCAAATGCAAAAGCGGTGTACCTTCAGCAATCTGAAATATCTTAGCTATCCTATGGTCTGCGGCATAAGCATACACATCTGATAAACTCATATAAATATTTTCCTGATAATATTTCTCTAAAAACTCAAAAATAGATTCCTCTAATTTAATATAATCGTTGTCTTCACTTTTAACATGCTTGAATGCCACATAATCCAAACAGTCAATCACAGGTTTTCCATTCGCTGTAATAATTTTCTCTACTTGAAAAACAGGTTCTCCGCATTCGATTTGAAGCCGTTTTGCAATATCTTCATCACTATCTATTTTTTCTGCTTTTGAATATGCAACTTCAGGTTTCAATCCTACATTTTGAACCATCTCAATAAATTCCTGTACAAGGTCAAATCTATTTTTAGCATCTAAAACATAATGATTAATTATTGAGCCAACGCCATGTTTTCTGGTTATTACACCTTCTCTGTCCAAAACAGAAAGACAATCTCTTATTAATGTTCTGCTGACTCCATATTTCAAAGCAAGATCTGCTTCAGGCGGAAGCTTTTTTTCATTTTTATATTGTCCTGATAATATTTCTTGATACAATTGTTTGGTGATCTTTTCTGATAACTCTACAAAATGCTCCATTTTCTTTCAGAAATTAGTCCCTTTCTTATTTTTTTTCCAGGCAACCAATTATATTTATTATAAACTACTTCTTGATAAAATTCAAAATTTTTCACAACAATTACTTCAATAAAACACACTGAAAATTGCAATATTAAATGTCCGCTTTTTTAAATAAATATTATAGCGTATTTAATTCCCATTTATGCATTGCCTGAGTTCCCTCTATTTGTGATGATAAAGTTGCTTCTTTTCATGCATACATATATACAAAATAGCTGGGAGATATGAGCGTATCTGTTACTTCATCCAATCTTCCTATATTTCTATTCGCCTCTGATATTAAAAAAATCAGCTCATCATTATATTTTGTCCTGCGCGATTTATACTCACTTCAGATTCCTCCGTTTCGTCCTCTAAAGTGAGTATAACATTTTTTAGTTTTCATTTCAATCCGCTAAATAAAAATTGATAATTTTATTTTTCATTTTAAGCCTTAAACTGAAAGCTAAAAAAATTCTTTCAATGGTTAAAATTGGCCTTTCTGTCCACTGTTCGACCAATAATACGAAGCAGGTTAGTCCGCCTCATTTTTAATTCCCTTGAATTCGAGGAAATTAAAACCGGGATTGTATTATAATACAGGCAGGGGCGGAAACCAAAAGAAACTGGCTCTGTCCTTGAAAACTATCAACATATTTTACATCTGCAGATACCAATACTCCATAATTTAAGATAAATCTGTCTAACTCTCGGGTTTCTAATTAACTCAAATCCTCACCATTAGTTTCAATTACTTTCTTATACCAATAAAAACTATCTTTTCGATATCTGTCAAAGCTTCCTTTCCCCTGATCATCTGCATCTACATAAATGAATCCGTAACGTTTTTTCATTTCGCCCGTGGAAACACTTACCAAATCAATGCATCCCCAAGGAGTATAACCAATTAGTTCCACCCCATCGTTAATCGCTTCTCGCATTTGCTCTATATGTGCTTTTAAATAATCGATGCGATACGTATCATGTATTTTTCCCTCAAAAAAAACATCTGTTGCTCCCAATCCGTTTTCTGTAATCATCACTGGTACCCTATAACGATCATAAACTTTATTTAAAGTATAGCGTAATCCTTTGGGATCAATCTGCCAGCTCCATTCTGACTCTTTCAAATATGGGTTACATGCTCCGCCCATAATATTTCCAGATGTTTGAGCTGCATTTGTATCTGCACTTGCACAAACAGACATATAATAACTAAATGCATAGAAATTATGTGGATTATCTTTTAATATCTTACGATCCTCTTCTGTGATTTCCAATTCTATATCATTATTTTCAAAGTACTTAATCTGATAAAAAGGATACTCCCCGCGAAATTGAACGTCTGAACAGAAACAATTACGAATAAAATCTTCGTGTTGAGTTTGAACGATATCATCAGGATTACATGTCAATGGGTATATTGTAATATGACATGTCATAGCTCCAAATTGAAAACTTGGTTTGAGCTTCTTTCCAAGTTCAACAGCTTTTGCCGCTGCAACAAATACATGGTGTAATGCCTGAAAGCGCATTTGAGGATTATCTACATTATCACCTAAATACTTCATGTCATCCAAGATGATACCGCCATGTAGATAAGTAGAAAGCGGTAATGATAAATCATTTATTTCATTAAAAGGTATCCAATAGTTTACATAGTCTTTATATCTATTAAAGAGAACCTCACAAAACTTCACATAGCAATCGATCATTTCTCTTGATGACCAGCCGTTAAATTTTTTTGCTAAATGTAAGGGAAGTTCATTATGTGAAATAGTAACCATTGGCTCAATATTATACTTTTTTAGTTCTTTAAAGACTTCATCATAAAATTTCAGTCCTTCTTCATTTGGCTTCTTTTCATCCCCGTTAGGGAAAATTCTTGTCCATGCGATAGAAAACCGGTACATTTTAAATCCCATTTCAGCAAACAAAGCAATATCCTCCTTAAAGCGGTAGAAAAATTCAGACCCTCTATGGGATGGATAATAATAATCTCCGCTAAGATCTATAGATATTTTTCTTGGTGAAGTGTGTGACCCAACGCACATAACATCAGAAACACTGATCCCCTTCCCGCCTTCTTGCCAAGCGCCTTCTACCTGATTCGCTGCAGTAGCTCCTCCCCAAAAAAACCTGGCAGGAAACCCATTTACTTTCTTCATTTATTCATTCTCCTTTTCATAAATGTATATAAGATCTTGATTATGATCTGTTTTATTTTGAATTTGTGATATTTGCAGTGTATAATTTTCGCGTCTAGTAACAATCATCATAACAGTTGGAGCAAACCCACACTTTTTTATTTCCTCTTGATCAAACTCAATTAGCTTATCTCCTTCCTTCACAAAGTCACCTTCTTTTACAAAGGTAGAAAATCCTAATCCATTCATTTTTACAGTATTAATTCCTACATGAATTAAAATTTCCAGATTATCAACAGATATTCCCAACGCATGCTTACTGGGATATAATACAACAATTTTACCATTGCAAGGAGCGTATATTATATTCTTTGAGGGAATTATAGCAATACCTTCTCCTATATGTCCTTGTGAAAAAGCGGGATCATCAACCTCGGATAAAGGAATCACCTCACCGTCAGTGGGACTCTTTATAGTAAAATTAGCTTGCTTTTTATTTCCTAAGTCATTGTTTACTTTATCTTTTGAGATATTTTGAGTTTTATCTTTTGCCTCGAATCCAGTAAAGTGAAGTATCACAACAGTTGTAATCATAGAAGCAAATACTCCTAATATATAATAAACAAAAGTTGGTCCGAAAGCTAAAATAATTGTACCAAATGGTACAAATCCAAATCCACCATAAGTTACATTAAATAATCCCATGATGACTCCGCCTACAGCTCCGCCTATCATAACTGCATACAAAACTTTCTTAAATCTTGCTACAATCCCAAAGAACACAGGTTCAGTTACACCTATTAATGCTGAAATTCCTGTTGAAGCTGCAAGTGATTTCAATTCTTTATTCTTTGTTCTAAAGAAAATATAGATCGCAGCAGCAGCCATTGCTGCATTCGAAGCTGCAACTAGAGGATAGACGAAATCATAACCCAATGATGATAGATTCATCACTGTAATAGGTGTAAATGCTACTTGCATTCCAGTAGCAAGTATGAATGGATATAATGAACCTAAAACTATTCCTCCAATGAAACCAAAGTGACTGTAAATACTTAAGAATACATTAGCTATAAAATTGCCGACATTTTCTCCTAATGGAGCCAATAGCCACAATGCAACAATTCCACTAACAAATAATGTTACTGTTGGAGTAACAATAAGTGCAATCATTTTAGGAACGATACGTTTTAGTCCTTTTTCTATCCACGACATAAAATAAACAGAAAGTATTATTGGAACAACTGAACTAGAGTAGTTCTTTAAAGTAATCTGAATAAATCCCAAATCCATAATTGAACTCCCATTATTTACCATTTCAATAAATGTCGGATGAATTATAATGCCGCCCAATACAGCAGCCACATAAGGATTACAGCCAAATCTCTGACCACAACTAAATGCCAAATAGATTGGCAAAAAATAAAATGCTGCATTACTGAATATATTTAAAAATTGGTAGAGGGTAGAAGATGGATTAATCCACCCAAGTGTCTGCAAAGAATATAATATTCCCATTAACATCCCACACCCAACAATTGCAGGTATGACTGGCGCAAATATATTAGAAAGAGTTTCTAAAAATACATCAACTAACCTTTTAACACTAAACTCACTTTTTACTTTTACTTCTATATTTTCCTTTGCATCCGATGAGGACAACAAACTACTTACCTCTTTGTAATAACGCTCAACCTCACCTTGACCAATAATTAATTGCAATTGACTGGTACGGAAAACGACTCCCTGAATCCCTGGAATTTCATTCAGTGTCTTCTCATTTGCCAATCGGTTGTCATATAATTCAAATCTTAACCGTGTTGCACAATGTACAAGACTCTTTACATTCTTATCACCTCCTACTGCCACTAATATTAAACTCGCTTTTTCCTTGTTATTCATAGTAAACCTCCTTTTAAATAGAAAAAATCTATAATCAAAACAAAAAGTTTAGTTTTGATCATAGATTTTGCCTTTTCAGTAACAACTCTATGCTCCTCTTATTAATCTTTGTAAGTGGACTGCCAGATATAGTTTTTCTTCATCACTAACTTGATAATCATAATTATCTTCTACAAATCTCGCAATAGTGCTTGCTCCCTTATGTGAATCAGGATAATTTTGAATAAAGCTCTTCATAATTTCTTCATCACCAAAACTTACATGTTCATTTTTAATGATACGTTGAGCAAAAAACTTTAAATGTGTCAAAAAACGATTGTAAATTAAGGAGTCTTCTTGTATTTTTAAATTCAATTGATACTTTACAATTTTTATGATTTGGCCTGTAATTTCCATAATTTTTGAAATTGCTAGATTTTGCTGATTTAACTGCGCATTAACTATATGCATAACAATAAATCCAGCTTCGTCCTCAGGCATTGTAATGTGTAATTGTTTCTGAATCAAATCCAACGCATACAAACCAACAACATATTCTTTCTCATACATATTATTAATATCCCAAAGTAGCGGATTGTGTATTGAAAAACCGTTTTTTAGCCTAGTTAAAGCAAATGAGATATGATCAGCCAAAGTAACGTGAATACTTTCATTCAAAGAGGTTTTTAAATATTCCTCTGCAAACGAAATAATCTTTTCTGAGATCTCAAACTGTTCGATTGGAATTTCTTTTAACAATTTAGATATCATTTCTTGCTGGTAAGTGTCTTGAAATACAAACTTCTTTTCAATACGTCTGTCATCGATCCAACTGCCGGGGGGTTTGTTGTATGCGATGCCTGAACCAATCACAATCACTTCTTGCAAATCATCATCATAAGTTTGAACAACATTATTGTTGAACTTCTTATAAATTTTCATATCTCCCTCCTTTCGACAAAAAAACCTAGATGCAAACAATATAAATGTTTGTCATCTAGGTATCGCCTTTTCAGTAACAATCCTAAATTTATTGTATATGGATCTCTTACATTTAACATTGTATCAAACTATTTAGTCGAAGTCAACAGTTTTTATATTGGAGAATATTTTAAAATTTGTAATTTGTAACATAAAGTACAACAAAAATCAGACATTCACAAGCAAATCGCCGGATAAACAAGCTTGCTGTATTTTTTATAGGTGTCGCAGTAAAGGGAGTAGGTGCGGACAATACCTTTCTTCCGCTGGTTGGTCACACAGTTGAGGTTCATGCATAGAAAGCGGTAAAACAACTTTAGAATAAATCTTTATTTCCCTGGCACCGTCTATTCTCGCTGCTTCAATAAGAGATTGGGGTATACTGTTTATAAAACAGGAACGCATAAGAATGACATTAAATCCACTCAGTAATAAGTTGGGGGAATCTTCGCCCATATTGTGTTTTTTATGTGAAAAATCTTCGTGTACATAAGATATGTCGGAACTAATCCTCCATTAAATAATAAAGTGAAAATCACAATAAAGCTTAAGATTTTCCTCCCCGGCAAATCACTTCGTGAAAGGCCGTAGCCCAGCATGGAAGTAATTAACAGACTCCCCGAGGTACCGATAACCGTAGTAAATATTGTTACTCCATATGCCTTAACGAGACTTGCCGAATTGGATTTCAGATAATTATATGCGTCAAGGCTCCATTTATAACATTACTGCCATCAAAAGTATATCCAAGTGCTTGTGACTTCTTCGCCGAATCATTGGCTGCTTTCTGCTTGTTCCAGAGTTCTGCATCCTCTCCTTCCCAGAGCGGTGTTAAAAATTGATTACTCATCATCCAGCTTGTATTCAGCGTCCAACCGGAGGTCTTATCATCTACCCCCTCCGGATATGTCACAAAACCGTCATCCATATAAACGTAGTGTGTTCCTTCAATGCCCCAGGACAAAGTTGTTACTACATCTTTATCCGAGTACATCAGATTCAAAAGTTTCATAGCCGCTTCAGGATTTTTACTGTTCTGTGCAATTGCCCGGCAGATTACGTTTACTTGAGAGCTTGTTGCAAAATAGTCTACAAACTGTTTGTTAACAATATCATAGCCTGTATTTCGTTTAGCTATGGTTGTAATACCAGGTTTACAGTCCAGCATGGTGTGCATGGCAAAGGGAATATGTGCTCCCATTCCTTTTTGCAGGACACACTCTGGAGTCCCACACCTTGCAAGGCGAATTAAGGAGTATACTGATTATTATCGCTTATCAAAATTCATGGTATATTCAATACTACAACACTTTACTC
>JAATEU010000582.1 GCA_015655565.1 Clostridiales bacterium | reverse complement strand
CCTATAATTAACAGGGATGCTGCTATAAAAATAAATACGATGCCATTGGAAAAACTTAATTTGGTTCCCCTGGTAGAAAACTGTCTGGGAACATATCCGTCATGTGCAAGTATGTATAAAAGCTGCGGCAAGCCGTTATAGGCAGTATTAGCCGCAAGAATTAATATCAGGGAGGTAAATACCTGTATGATGTAATACATAAAGCTATTTCCAAAAACTGCCGACGAAATCTGGGATAACACGGTATGTCCTTCAAACGGGACAACCTTTAGCTGGACAGCAAGGATGGAAGTGCCGCCAAAAATAAAAACTATTATCACACCAAGCATAAATAAAACATGCTTTGCATTCCTGGCTGAAGGTCTGGTAAAACTTGGAACGGCGTTGCTGACAGCTTCAACACCGGACATAGCCGAGCATCCGGAAGAAAATGCCTTCAGCAAAATAAGCATTCCCATTCCCTGTACGGTTTCCACGGGCAAAACAGGCGTTGTATATTCTATGGGATTTAAAGTGCCCGTGAGCATTCTGAAAATTCCGCAAACAATCAGAATAGCCATGGAAGCAATAAAAATGTAGGTGGGCAGGCCAAAAACCTTGGAAGCCTCCCTCACACCCCTTAAATTAATCAGCGTAATAAACAAAACACATATTAATGAAATAATTACTTTATAATCCTGCAAAAATGGAAATGCGGAAACCAGGGCTGCAGTCGATGAGGATATACTTACTGCAACTGTCATGATATAATCTACGGTTAAAGCTGCAGCCGATAATAAAGACGCCGTTTTACCGATATTTTCCTTGGCTACCGCATAAGCTCCTCCGCCGTTTGGATAATGGTCGATAATTTGTGAATAAGACATTATAAGTATAACCAATAAAAACAAAATCGGTATTATAATAAATGGCAGTGAATGGAATGCCAGTATACCCATAGCCGGTACCAGTATCATTAAAATTTCTTCAATCGCATATGCTACCGATGAAACCGCATCACTGGCCATAATTGGCAGTCCCCAGAGCCGCGACAGCTTCTGATGACCGATTTCATTATTTTTTAACGGTCTTCCCAGTATAAGGTTTTTTAGATTCATTGTATTTTCTCCCTGATAAGTTAAAATAAGAGCCATATCACTGAGAAGATACAGCCTTATCATTTTCTGTCCTATTTATTTTACTTCTGCGGTCCAATTAAATTTATCTTCTATTTTGCCTAATTGAATTCCGGTTATGGTATCATAGAATTTTTGACTGAATTCACCGATATCCCCGTCTTTCACTTTCATAATATGCTCTTCCCATCTTAATTGTCCCACAGGAGATATTACGGCAGCCGTTCCGGTACCAAATACTTCTTCTAAAGTACCGTTTTTATGGGCCTCATAAATTTCATCAATGGATATTCTTCTTTCTTCTACCGGTAAGTGCCAGTATTTACAAAGATTAATTACAGAATCCCTGGTAACACTGGGAAGGATACTTCCGTTCAACTTCGGCGTAATAACCGTACCGTTTATTTTAAAGAAAATATTCATGGCTCCTACTTCTTCAATGTATTTCCGTTCAACACCATCAAGCCACAGTACCTGCGAATATCCTTCATCATGGGCTTTAACCTGTGATTTTAAGGATGCGACGTAATTGCCGCCGGTCTTTGCTTCACCGATACCTCCCTTTACCGCCCTTACATACTCATCCTCAATCCAAATTCTGACCGGATTCAGGCCTTCCGGATAATAAGCCCCGACCGGAGATAAAATAATTAGAAACATATAAGTATCTGCCGGCCTTACACCTAAAAACGGATCCGTAGCAATTACAAACGGCCTGATATAAAGGGATGTCCCGGGTTTATCCGGAATCCAGGTTTCATCCATTTTTACCACAGCCTTAAGCGCCTGCAAGAAATCCTCCTCCGGAATCTCAGGAATACAAATCCTTCTGTTGGTCTTGTTCGCTCTTTCAATATTCTTGTCGGGACGGAATAATAATATTCTTCCATCCTCCGCCTTATAAGCTTTTAAGCCTTCAAACATTTCCTGTCCATAATGAAATACCATGGCAGACGGCTCTAAGCTGATTGGCTGGTATGGCACTATTCTTGCATCATGCCAGCCCCTGCCGGTCTCATAGTTCATAACAAACATATGGTCCGTAAAAATTGTTCCGAATTTTAAGGGATTATCTGCTTTAGGGAGTACTTTGGGGGTTGTCGTTTTTTCAATTCTGATATTTAACATAATACTCATCCTTCTTTCATAGTCATTCAAAAATTTAATTATATGTAACTGTCGCCTTACGGGCTGAAAGTTGCTTTTGATGTGCATAGCTGCGGCCGAACAGTTACAAATATATTTACTATATTAGTCTTCCTTTCAGGAATTTTCAAGTGTTTTTTATGATATTTACGGCACTGCTATTGAAAAAAAAGATTCCTACACCGCCAATTCCTAGATGGCTTCCCAATACGCTGCCGATTTTATTCACGATAAACCTGCTGCATCCCAGCCTTTTTTTAATGATTTCAACAAGTTCCTCTGCCGTTTCCAAGTCATCCGCATGGCTGATACCTATGATTTGATCCATAAAGTTTTCAGCCCTTTCCTCCAATAAATCAACCACCCTGTTTAAAGCCTTTTTTCTTCCTCTGACCTTTTGTATCACTTCCATCCTCCCCTCATTCACATGGAGGATAGGGTTAATATTTAACATATTTCCTATCATACCCTGAGCTTTTCCTATTCTGCCTCCTTTGATGAGCCAGTTTAAATCCGGTATGGTAAAGATATGTTCCACACAATTAATAAGGTCTTTTATCTTTTCTGCAGCCTTATTAAAATCCATACTGTTATTTTCCGATAACTCAACTGCCCGAAGTGCAATAAGACCGATGGCCGCAGATCCGCCCTTTGAATCCATAACTTTCATATTGACCGCAGGATACTTGTCCTTAATTTCATTT
>JAATEU010000580.1 GCA_015655565.1 Clostridiales bacterium | reverse complement strand
CTTCCCTGAATTTAATTTATATAGCGAAACAGATAGGAGAATTAAAAGGGATTGGCTGCGGGGAAGTGATAGCAGTAACAGAACAAAATGCAAAGAAAATGTATGGTATAAGGTGAAAAATAAAAGAAGAGGAAAGAGGTAATGATGGCCACACTGGGGAATCCAAAGGAAACCATAGAAATCTTAAAAAAATATCATTTTGTTTTTCAGAAGAAATACGGACAGAACTTTTTAATCGATACTCATGTATTGGATAAGATTATTAAGGCGGCCGGAGTAACCAAAGACGATTTGGTATTGGAAGTGGGACCGGGCATCGGTACATTAACCCAATATTTATGTGAAGCGGCAAGGGAGGTTATTGCGGTAGAAATTGACCGATCCTTAATACCGATTCTTAAGGATACCTTATCCGCCTATGAAAATATAACCCTGATCAATGAGGATATATTAAAGATAGATATTAAACGGCTGGTACTGGAGAAAAACGCTGGAAAACCTGTTAAAATAGTGGCAAATCTCCCTTATTACATTACTACACCTATTATTATGGGTCTGTTGGAAGCCCGTGTACCGGTTGATAATATAACCGTTATGATTCAGAAAGAAGTGGCCGACCGCATGCAGTCCGGTCCCGGAAGCAAGGATTACGGGGCATTGTCACTGGCAGTCCAGTATTATGCAAAACCCTCTATAGCAGCCAATGTACCTCCGAATTGCTTTATGCCAAGGCCCAAGGTTGGCTCTGCCGTAATCTGCTTAACCCTCCATAGTAACATGCCGGTAAAAGTAAAGGATGAAAAGCTAATGTTTCAAATTATTCGGGCATCCTTTAACCAAAGAAGGAAGACACTGGTTAACGGATTGAATAATGGGACTGATATCAAGCTGCCTAAGGAAGCATTAGCAGAAGCAATTAATGAACTGAAGGTATCTCCAGCTATACGGGGAGAAGCGTTAACTCTGGAACAATTTGCCAGGCTCAGCGATATTATTTATGATAAAATCCATTTCTAAAAATTTTTTCCTGAAATTCTTTTCCTATGCTTCCGGGGGGCATAGGAAAGTCCGGTTTCGATTACTGCCCGGAATAAAACACTCATCTTTAAATCCGTTGTTTCATCAAGCTGTGAAATTGTTTTTTGTTTCGCAATAATATAAACAATAAAAAAATATGGCTGCCTTTATTCCATTATTTAGTGGAAAAGGCGGCTGTTTTTCAGTATCAGATTAGTTTAGTAACTATAATAATTTTAGGAGCCTCTTTCTATATTGACAGAAGATAATTATAGTGATATTGTGAATTAACACAGTTTCCAGATGCTTTAGATAAATCTAAAATAATCAGCAGATATATAAGGATTGAGAATACGGAGGTAGAACAATGATGGGTAATGTCATAGTTGGCCAATCCGGAGGACCTACTGCAGTTATTAATTCCAGTCTGGCCGGAGTTTATAAAACAGCGAAAAACCTGGGAGTGAAAAAGGTATATGGAATGCTTTACGGCATACAAGGGCTGTTAGAGGAAAAGTATGTGGATTTAGATGAACATTTTCGTGGTGAATTAGAGCTTGAGTTGTTAAAAAGGACACCTTCATCTTATCTGGGTTCCTGCCGTTATAAACTTCCGGATTATCAGGAAGAGCCGGAAAAATTCAATAAATTGTTTAAGATATTAAAAAAATTAGACATTGAATACTTTTTCTATATTGGCGGAAATGATTCCATGGATACCATTAAAAAATTATCGGATTATGCAGGGACCGTTCAAAGCAGTATCCGTTTTATCGGAATACCAAAAACCATTGATAATGATCTGGAAGTTACGGATCACACCCCCGGCTATGGAAGTGCTGCTAAGTTTATAGCAGCTGCTACAAAAGAGATTATCCGGGATAGTCTGGTATATGATCAAAAAAGTGTTACCGTAATTGAAATTATGGGCCGGAATGTGGGTTGGCTGACCGGAGCTGCAGCCTTGGCAGGCTGTCAGGATTGTGAAGGGCCGGATCTGATTTATCTTCCTGAAATAGAATTTAATCCGGAAGACTTCATTACCAGGGCAGAACAGCTTCAAAAGACAAAAAAATCATTAATTATAGCAGTATCGGAAGGGATTCGCCTGTCTGATGGAAGATATGTGTGTGAACTGACGGATTCCGCTAAATATATCGATCAATTCGGACATAATTTGCTGAGCGGGTCGGGGAAATATTTATCCGGCATGGTTTCAAAGGAGCTGGGCTGCAAGTCCCGGGGAATTGAATTAAGCACGCTGCAGCGTTGTGCTTCCCATATGGCATCCCTTACAGACATTACGGAAGCTTATCAGGTGGGGGCGGCGGCTGTTAAAGCAGCGCAGGAAGGAAAAACAGGGGAGATGGTAATAATCAGCCGTGTATCGGATCATCCATATCAATGCACAATCGGCACTTATCACATACATAAGATAGCCAATAAGGAGAAAAAGGTTCCTGCCGGCTGGATTGATATGGATAAAATCGGTGTAACGGATGAATTTATGGACTATGTAAGCCCCCTGATACAGGAGGAATTAACACCCATTATGATAGGCGGGCTGCCAAGGCATATTAATTATAATGGCGGATAAAGATCAATTTTGAGATTGGTTTAATAGCCGGGACTACTGAAAAGGGATTTGCCAGCGGTTCCGGTTATGCTTTAGCAATGTTATGTTTCTAATAATACAAGTCTTTTTTCCAAAAGTGATTTTTTTACGTCAATCACCTTCTGATTGCTGCTTCCTTTCCAATGGAGCTGATTATCCCATAAATTAATCTGAAATTTGCCGTCTACTACCACATCAAGAAAAGGTATAAAGGATAAGTCCAATATGTCCTCCCACGAAAAACCGGTATAGAGCCACATGCTTTTAGAAGGGAACAGGCTATTTATCTCCTCTGCCAATGCCCCTATTTCGGCCCGGTTGGCAGGATGAAGCGGATCCCCGCCGCTGAAGGTAACGCCTTCCACATAATCTTTTTTTAGTTCCTGGAATATTTCTTCCTTCGCAGTATCGTCAAAGGGAATTCCGCCATGAATATCCCAGGTAACAGGATTGTGGCAGCCTTTACAGGCATGGGTACAGCCGGATACCCATAAGACTACACGAAGCCCGTTTCCATTCAGCATATCAACCTTGGTTATATTGTGATACCTCATTACATACTTTTCCTTTCCTTAATTTCTGCCATTTTCGCATTATTTAATCTGGTATCACCCTTTACCCTGGAATAGGAGAGATAGCCATTCATACGGTCAATCTTCGTCAGGTTCCTGCTGCCGCATTTCGGGCATACATCCATCTCAAGTTCCTGATGGCCGCAATCATCGCAGTAGGCTAACGATAAATTGACGCCTTCATACAAGCCCATATTCATAGCTCTTCTTACTAAGGTTTTAATTGCTTTTATATTATAGTTAACCGGGTATTTTACGTATTGGATTTTCCCGCCGTTGGATAATTCCCAGAAACGGTATTCCAGATCCTGCTTTTGTATCGGTGAAATATCTTCCGATACATGGCAATGGAATCCGTTGCTTACATATTCCCTGTCTGAAACATTCTCTATGATACCGTATTTTTTTCGGAATTGTTGTACCTGAAGGCCGCACAGGTTCTCAGCAGGAGTTGCATAGATTGCATATAGGTTGCCGTCTTCTTCCTTAAATTCCGTAATTTTTTTATTGATATATTTTAATACCTCCAGGGCAAATTCCCCGTCCTGTACCAGGGATTTTTTATTGTATAATTGCTGAAGTTCATTTAGTGCAGTGATTCCAAAGGATGCGGTTGCCGACTTTAAAACAGGCTTTATTTTGTCATGGAGACCAAGATGTCCTCCGTAAAAACCGCCTTCACAGTAGGCTAACGGGTTGGTAGAAGCTCTCATTTCCCCTAAATATTCATAAGTTCTGATATGCAAACCGCGTATAAGGTTCAGGTAATAATCCAATACTTCATAAAAATCCCTGCTTTCCTGTCTTGATTTTGCCAATATCATGGGAAGGTGCAGGCTTACGGCGCCGATATTAAGACGCCCTATAAAAACAGGTGTATCCTTATTGTGGGCAGGTTTCATACCGCCTTCCTGATACCAGGGGGATAAAAATGCCCTGCATCCCATTGGACTGATGATTTCCCCATATTTCTTATACATACCGGAAATATATCCGTCACCGGTTAGGCTAAGCCAATCCGGATACATAGTCTTGCCGGAACATTTGATACCGGCCTTAAATACATCCTCTAATTCGCCGCCTTCTCCATGTAGTTTATGGTCATATAAAAATACTATTTTAGGGAATAATACCGGCTTTTTGCATTCCTTCTTTCCCTGGCCCCGTCTCCTTACATCCAATAAAGCGATGGATGCCATTTTAGCGAATTTACCGGTTCCGGTACCTGCAGTAACGGTAATAAACGGATAATCGCCCCGGCTGGAGGCTACCGTATTAAATTTATATTCCCAGCCCTGAAACCCTTTTTCAAAATCCTCCTTTACGTCTTTTAAGGCTTCTGCATCTGCTGAATCGGAAGATATACCCAGATTCGTATACTTTTCATAAAAATAAGCATAGGATTTTTCGGCATAAGGCTCCAGCAAAAGATCCACGCTGGGAACGGTAAAGCCGCCGTATTGCTGGCTGGCTGCACTAAGTACAATATCCCCGATTACGTCAAAAGCAACATTCAGTGTTTTCGGTTCATTATACCATAGGTTACCCATTTCAAAACCATTCATAAGGACCTGCTTAACATTAAATAAACAGCAATTCATGGTATCCCTCCGGGCCGACATATCGTGTATGTAGATATAACCATCTCTGGCTGCCTGGAGTTCTTCCGTGGTTAAGAAGAATTTCTGGTATAATTCCTTGTTGAGCTGGTTGAAAATCAAACTCCGCTTTGTAGAAACCAGAGCACTGTCCGTATTACTGTTTTCTTTATCACCGATATACATAATGGATTGGCTTTTTTTGTATACTTCATCCAGCATATGGACGAAGTCCTGTTTATAATTCCGGTAATCACGGTAACTTTTTGCAACAAGGGGGTTCGTCTGCTCCAATGCACTTTCCACTACATTATGCATTTCACTGATATAAATTTCATCCTTGTTCATTTTCTTTACTTTATTTTCTACGAAACGGCATATATATTCATGCTCCTTTGGCGTGAACTTAATTAAAGCCCGCTGTGCGGATTTATCCACTGCATGAATGACTTTTTGTACATTAAAATCTTCTTTGGTATTGTCTTTTTTTATCACTTTAATCATAGTAATTCCTTCTTTCTTATTCACTTTTGCAGGTGGCGGTCATGATGTAATTATATCGCCGGAGTATAATAGGATTAATCTCATAAATTACGGTTATTAACTATATACAGTGGTATTATATCATATTTATACTAGATATTGTAGCATTTTTTTCAAATATAATGAAATTTATTTTTAATAGAACCTGATAAAAAAATTGTTATATCATATGAAAGGAGTGTGAACCGTGCTTCCTTTGCCCCTGCCAAAAAAGCGGCAAAGGTTTCTCCGTCAATGCAGTAACAGGAAGCAGTGATTTAAAGATTTCCAGGAAGAAAAAGCAAGGACTTTTGACAAGACTGTTTCATGTAGAAACTGCAATGGGGATACTGTACCCTCCAAACCCGCAAGTTTGGAGGGTGTTTTTATGTAAAAAACCAAAAAAGTAAAATTTGTTGTCACACGAAAATAATAACGGTTAATTAAAATTCATATTTAACAGACATGGAAAGACAATTGCAGCAGATAGTAGTAACCGTACCTGTCAGAAAGTTAAATTTCATGTTACGATACCTCTGGAATCTTTGTTGGAGGTATTTCTATATCTGAAAAAATGCAGACAAAAAGTTAAATATATAATTGTTAAGTTTGAATACACGTGTTAAAATAGACCTAATCGTAATAAGTTTTGTATTTGCGGTTGTTGGAGTGGAGCAGAAGGAGTTACCGGAATGAATTTGTTAAACATAGAAAAAATGAGTAAAAGCTTTACCGATAAAATTTTATTTGATCATGTAACCCTGGGAATTAATGAAGGAGATAAAATAGGGGTAATTGGTATTAACGGAACTGGTAAATCTACCCTGTTAAAGATAATTGCAGGCCTTGAGGAGCCGGATGAGGGGACCGTGGTCAAGGGAAAAACAATACGGGTTGAATACCTTGCCCAGATACCCGTTTTCCAGGAGAAGCTTAATATATTAGAAAATGTCATATTAGGCAAAAAAGCGGAAGAAGACTACAGGAATCTTGAGGGTGAAGCCAAAGCCATGCTGCTAAAGCTTGGCATTGAGGAATATGACGGAAGAATAGATACCTTATCCGGAGGCCAGAAAAAGAGGGTGGCCCTGGTAAGGACCCTGTTAACGCCCGCAGAGATTCTGGTTTTGGACGAGCCCACAAATCACCTGGATAGCCAGATGGCGGAATGGCTGGAGGATTATTTAAATAAATATCAGGGTGCATACATTATGGTAACCCATGACCGTTATTTCCTGGATAAAGTAACAAATAAAATAATTGAAATCGATAAAGGAAATATCTATACCTACCTGGCAAATTATACAAAATTTCTTCGGCTGAAAGCGGAGCGTGAAGATATGGAAACGGCTTCGGAGCACAAAAAGAAAAGCCTTTACCGGATGGACTTAGAATGGATGATGCGGGGGGCGAGGGCACGTTCCACAAAACAGAAAGCCCATATACAGCGGTTTGAAGAGCTAAGGGATCGTAAGGTGATTGAGAAGGATAAAAACATTGAATTAAATGCCCTATCCTCAAGACTTGGTAAAAAAACCGTTGAAATTAACCGTATCAGTAAAACCTTTGGGG
>JAATEU010000140.1 GCA_015655565.1 Clostridiales bacterium | reverse complement strand
ATAAAAGGTGTGTTGAATTTTAGGTGAAGTACAATAAAATTTCTTGAAAAGACAGACTGAACAAAGTGAAGGGAACGCAAGAAAAAACTTATAAAGGAGATCACCGAAAATGTAGGGAAGAATTTAAACAGTATCCAAAATATCTGAAAAATAGGAGAAATAAATGAAAAAAGTAGAAATTTTAGCTCCTGCAGGTTCCTATGAAAGTCTGGTGGCTGCCATTAACGCTTCCTGTGATGCGGTGTATATTGGGGGAGCAAAATTTGGTGCCAGGGCATATGCAGATAATCTGGCTGAAGAGAATATGCTGCGTGCCATAGATTATGTCCATATTCATGATAAAAAAATATATATGACGGTCAATACCCTGTTAAAAAATTCGGAGTTAGAGAATGAACTGTATGACTATTTAAGTAAATATTACCTGCAGGGGCTGGATGCAGTAATAGTTCAGGATGTTGGGGTTCTGCATTTTATCCGTGAACAATTTCCGGGACTGCCCGTTCATGCAAGCACCCAGATGACGTTAACCATGGCGCAGGGTGCAGAAGTACTTAAGCCCATGGGAATAACCAGACTGGTTACCGCCAGGGAACTAAGCCTTGATGAAATAAAAACCCTGCGGGCAGGCACTGATCTGGAGATAGAAGCCTTTGTACACGGTGCACTTTGTTATTGTTATTCCGGCCAATGCTTCATGAGCAGTATGTTTGGCGGCAGAAGCGGGAATCGCGGAAGATGTGCACAGCCCTGCAGAATGCCGTATCAGCTTCACGGCGATGGCAAAAATTTATTCCCGCAGGAGGAAAAATATCTGTTAAGTCCTAAGGATATCTGCACTTTGGAGCTGATACCCGAATTAATCGACAGCGGAATAGACTCCTTTAAGATAGAGGGACGTATGAAACGTCCGGAATATACGGCAGGAGTTACTTATGCTTATAGAAAATATACGGAGCTGTATCTGGAGCTGGGTAAAGAAAAATACGAAACGTACCGAAACAATCATAAGGACGAATTTAAGAAAGACATCAGGAACCTTCAGGATTTATATAACAGGGGAGGATTTACTCAGGGTTATTACACCTCAGGGAACGGCAGGTCCATGATTTCTTTAAACAGGTCAAATCACAGCGGGGTATCGGTCGGTAAAGTGGCAGAAATAAGAGGGAGTCAGGGTAAGATACAGTTAGCGGAAGATATTAATGCTCAGGATATATTAGAAATAAGGGATGCTTCAGATAACTTATACGAGTTTACGGTAAAAAATAATGAAAGAAAAGGGGGAATTTATAGTATTCATTTAAACAAGGGAACAAAAGTTAAACCTGGAAATGCAGTATACCGTACTAAAAATAATAAATTATTAAATGACCTTTCGGAAGAGTTTCTTAAGGAAGAAAAAAAGATACCAATTTTTGGACAGCTGACGGTCCAGGCGGGAGAACCCCTAAAGTTAATACTGCGCTGCAGGGATACTGTAGTTGAGTCGGAAGGGGATATTGCACTGAAAGCCCGGAACCAGCCCATGACAGAGGACAAGCTCCGAAAACAATTATTTAAAACAAATGAGACCTCCTATCAATTTCAGGAGTTATCCATAGTAATAAATGGAAATGTATTTATTCCGGTCCAAAAATTAAATGAATTAAGACGCAGGGCCTTAGCGGAATTATCCGCTGCAATAGCGGGTGCTTTTCGAAGAAAGGGATTAAAAAAACAGGATTGCGGGTTTCGGCAGTATCAGGGACGGGAGCAGGGAGACACCGTGGGAATCAGCGCGGCAGTCAGTAATAAAGAGCAGCTTATGGCCGCCTGTGAAATAAAAGAGGTTTCCAATCTATACCTTGACAGTGATGCAGTTCCCTTCAGGCAGCTGTTGGAATTAACAGGATATATCCAACAAAACGGAAAGAAATGCTATATTGTTTTACCGTATATATTCCGTAAGGCTGCCTATCAATTATTTTTACAGAATAAAACAATATTGGCAGACAATACTATTAATGGGTATATGATACGTAATTATGAAGAATATTATTTTGTTACGGAAGAATTAAAGGCTTCCGGACTTGGCAAAGAGCTTATAACGGATTATAATCTTTATATCATGAATCTTCGTGCAGCACAATTCTGGAAAGAAAAAGGCGTTTGTCAGTTTACGGCTCCTCTTGAATTAACCTATTATGAACTAAAAGAGTTGGAAGGAATCTATTATGATTTGATTGTATACGGCAGTATTCCGCTGATGGTTTCTGCCCAGTGTCTTATTAAGACTTCAACCGGTGGGAATAATAAAAACGATTCCCTGGCCAGTAATGAACCCTGCTGCAAAAGCGGAGGGGAACTAATTGAATTGATTGACCGGTATCAGAAGAATTTCAGGATAAAGAGGCATTGCAGGGAATGTTATAACACGATATATAATAGCCGGCGTTTGTCCCTGCTTCACAGTTTGGAAGAAGTGAAAGAAATAAAACCAAAGAATATCCGGT
>JAATEU010000312.1 GCA_015655565.1 Clostridiales bacterium | reverse complement strand
TTCAGGGTAATTGATACGACCGTAGAATTTTTTAAAGAATATGGAAAACAGGGTGAACGTTTCCGGTTTACCCTTGACAGGGTGGGAATTAAAAAACTGAAGGAAAAATTAATGGAGGTGGCCGAATGAGTGAAATAAAGCCGGATGGGTTTGTGGACATTACAGATGTGGTTTGTCCCATTACCTTTGTAAAAACAAAAGTTGCATTAGAAGGGTTGGAAAAAGGGCAGGTCCTGGAGATTAAACTAAAGGAGGGAGAACCGATACAAAATGTCCCCAGAAGCTTAAAGAACGAAAAACATAAGGTTATAAGCTTAGAGAATAATAACGATGGTACATATACCATAGAAGTCATTAAGGGTGGTATGGCTGAAACTTGATATGACAAGGGGCCTGATAGAAATATATATGGGTGAAAGGGGATTGCAATGCAGGAAATTAAAGTATTAATTGTTGAAGAATTTAAGTATATTGCCGACTTAAATGTTCTTGAACTGAAGCGGGGAGGATTTAAGGTAGACAGCCTGTTTGTAAGCAGTGAGGAATCTATGTTACATGCCTTGGAGCAAAAAAATTGGGATATTATTTTGTCTGACAATTCGACACCTCATTTTAATGCAATCCAGGCTTTGTTTACAAGAAATAAAATGTCGCCCAAAACGCCTTTTATTATAGTATCAGAAGATGTATCGCCGGAAAGCATTAAATTTGCCATGAAAAATGGGTGTTGTGCTTACTTGTTAAAGGAAAATCTTCACCAGCTTGCTATTTTAGTCAGAAATATTGTAGGAAGGAATAATCAGTATTCTGTGATAAATGAAGAGTAGTGCTGCCTAAGGCAGCGGATAGGAGTTCATATGACTTTTACAAATGAGCAGCTTGAACGGTATTCAAGACACATTATACTGGAGGATATTGGTGTCAAAGGACAGGAAAAGCTGTTAAACAGCAAGGTGCTTATTATAGGTACCGGGGGTTTAGGTGCGCCTGCAGCCTTGTATCTGGGAGCCGCCGGGATTGGAACTATCGGATTGGTAGACGGGGATACGGTAGACTTATCCAATTTACAGCGTCAGGTTATCCATAGTTGTGCAGATATAGGCAAGGCAAAAGTTATTTCGGGAAAAGAGAGTATCAATGCCATTAATACGGATGTAAACGTAATTACATATCAGGAGAGGGCAACTGCGGAAAATATAAAAGACATTATTAAAGATCTGGATTATGATTTTGTTTTGGACGGTACGGATAATTTTCCGGTCAAGTTCTTAATAAATGATACCTGCGTCATGCTGAAAAAGCCTTTTTCTCATGCAGGTATTATAAGGTTCCAAGGTCAGACCATGACTTATGTACCCGGTGCGGGACCCTGTTACCGTTGTGTATTTAAAAACCCGCCCCCGCCGGACCTTGTGCCGACCTGCCAGCAGGCCGGTGTCTTAGGTGTCATGGGCGGGGTAATCGGTACCATTCAGGCAACGGAAGCAATTAAATATATTACGGGTGTCGGCAAACTGCTAACCGGATATCTGATGACTTATGATGCAAAAAAGATGGAGTTCAGAAAGGTGAAGATTGCTCCTGATATTACATGTGCGATTTGCGGAGAGAATCCTGCAATCCATGAGCTGATTGATTATGAAATAGCAGCCTGCAGTATAAGAGACAGGCAATGAACCGGAGAAAAGGGGGATAGACGCAGCTGCGCAGGTCGTCGGATAAACTGCTAATATAGAGGAAAGGATGTGTTAAATAATGACTATAGTAATGAATGGTAAAGAAACAAGTATAGAAAAAGAAATCACGGTAAAAGAGCTTTTGGAACAAGGTTATGTGGAAATGCAGGAATATGTAACTGTCCAGGTAAATGAGGAAATTATACCAAGGGCGGAATATGATACCTATGTCATTAAGGATAAGGATGTGGTGGAATGCCTTTACTACATGGGCGGGGGACAGAACTGATATATTCGGCAGTTTTAAATGGTGTGGTTTTTCGCCTGAGGGAGTTAAGGCAAAAAAGAAAGGAATTACAAAATATAATACTGGATAAAACCAACCAGATAACTGGAGGTTTTAGGAAGCAGAAGTGAAGTGTTGGAGATTCTGCATTCTGAGGCCTCCTTTTTGTTATTAAAGAAAAATATGACATTGAAAAAAATAAGTGAACATAATGCAATTTACGGAAAAGGCAGTTCGGATAATCTGCTCCCGCTTCAAATATCAATACAGTGCTTGCGGAAGAAGGATATAAGGTATTAACAGAAAAATTAAAAAATTTAATCAAATACTTTATTTAAAATTGTATTTGCTTGACACGAAAGGAATGTGAATTATTATGAAAAAAAAAGTACTAAATATTTTATTAGCCATAACTATTGTTGCAGGAATATTAACAGGATGCGGAAGTATAGGAACGACGACAGGTGAACTGAGTAAAGAAACAACGGCAGACGGCGTAGTAGAGACAGAGAAGAAAAATTTAACGATCAGGGTGGGCGATATGCCGAACTTCTTTTTACTTAAAACAGCAGATGCAAAGGGATTTTTTGAGGAAGAATTTGCAGGAGACGGTATTAATATCGAAGTTATTAATTTTGTTAATGCAGGTCCGGCTATTGTAGAAGCCTTTGCGGCAGAAGAGTTAGACATAGCAATTTTAGGCGGACAGCCATTAATTCAAGCCAGAGCTAATAACATTAACATCAAAGCAATATCAAGTAATAACTATACGGAAAGAGGCTTTGCACTGGTTGCGGCAGAGGAATCCGGAATTAACAGTTTGAATGATTTAAAAGGGAAAAAAATAGCAGCCGCATTTGGTACGAATGCTCACCAAATGCTTTTACAATTTCTTGACAAAGCAGGGATTAAGGAAGAAGAAGTTGAAGTTGTAAATCTAAAAAGTAATGAAGCATTGATATCTTTAGAGTCTAACGAGATAGATGGAGCTATTTTTTCTGAACCACAGATATCAATTGCAGTTGAAAACGGTGCAAAATTTATTACAGATGCTACGGGTTACGGAAATATAGTTTGTGTTAATGTTGCCAGAAATGATTTTTTACAGGAATATCCGGATATTGCAGCCCGTTTCTTAAAGGTTTTGGATAAAACACAAAAATGGGTTGGGGAAAATAGAGAAGAATCCTGCGAAATCAATGCTGCGGTTTCTGAACAAGAACCGGAGGATGTTGCTATTAACTATGATTCAAGGGATAGAAAAATAAGTATTGATGACGATAAATTAAAACAGCCGCTTATTGGTACAATTGCTTTTTTAGAAAAAGAAGGATTAATTAATGTAAAAATAGCTATTGATGATGTAATAGATACTTCATATTATGAGGCTTCCGGAATTGCGGATACCCGCTTTGACTGAAAGTGAATAAGAATGCCTGGCAGCAGGATAAGATTCTAAAATATCTTAAGTATGTTTGGAGGGAATTATGTATAAAAACGTAAAAAATATAGGGGCGGGCGGGAAAATAACGGATCTTATGCTGAAAATAGGAATACCTTTAGCATTGCTCATGGTATGGGAAATCATGGGACGCAAAGGACTTATTAATGGGTCCATCCTGCCGACTCCATCTAAAATAGGAAATGCATTATTTAAGATGATTCTGAACGGTAAATTATTAAGGAATTTTTTAGTCAGCATGGATAGGGTGGTAAAAGGATTTTTGATAGGAACCGCCTTAGGAATAGTTATAGGTTCCTTAATGGGGACTTTTTCGAAAGTAAACAAGGCACTGGGAGTTTTAGTTGGAATACTAAGGCCGATACCTATCATTGGTTGGGTACCATTATTCATTTTATGGTTAGGAATTGGTGAAGCTTCTAAAATTACCATAGTTGCATTAGGTACATTTTGGTCCGTGTTAATTAATACGACAGATGGCATTAGAAATGTGGATATTAAATACATTGAGGTGGCAAATATACTGGAAAAACGTAAATTTACCATCTTATCAAGAGTAGTAATACCGGCAGCCCTGCCCTCTATTTTAACAGGATTACGATTAGGTTTCGGCAATGCGTGGAGATCAATTGTTGCAGCTGAAATGTTGGCAGCATCACGTGGCATTGGTTATT
>JAATEU010000261.1 GCA_015655565.1 Clostridiales bacterium | reverse complement strand
TCTTTCATGATGTTGTAATACACCTGCTTTGGGAATACTATTAAGCTCCGACGCATCCGCCAGGATTTCAAATCCCTGCTCCGAGTGTTTTTTAATCAGCTCATATTCATCATCAGAAAGTTTATCCTGTTTATCAAGGATTTCAACGGGTACATATTTCTTTCCGATATCATGTAAAATACCCGCAGTTCCTAAGCAGATTAAATCCTTCCGGCTCAGATTAAATTTAAGGCCAATGCTTACCGCTAATATCCCGACGTTTACACAATGCAGATAAGTATATTCATGGTGTCCCCACAAATGGTTCATATTCACTTCAACATCACCGCTTTCTATAATACTGTCTACTATCTCAGATATCAACGGCATCATTTCAGCTATATTACCATTTTGGGCCGCAATACTTTCTAATCTGGCCGCCGCCTGCAGCCGAAGTCTCTCATCCACTACATCCTTAATAACAATACCCTCTGATATTTCATCATCAATATATAATCCAATATATCCAAGTTCTTTTAACCTGCTTAGTATAGCTTCCGTTAATTCAACCTGTTCTCTTAATAAGGTTACCCCCTGGGTGCCATATAAGGGTTTTGCCAATCGTGAACCCGGTGCTACATTATCTATAGACAGAAATCTCATTGCGCTGAATCCTCCAAGTATCTATCATATCTCCACAAGGTCATATTATAGCATATTATGTCAGATATTGGTATGCCCGTTTAACAAAATACTGAAAATATATATTAAGCAAGTATCATTCTGTCATTGGCAAATTCACCGCCGCTGACACTTTCAAATCTGGCTAACAGATCTCTGACCTGCAGCTTCTTTTTTTCTTCTCCTGAAACGTCATATATAATTCTTCCTTCATGCATCATAATCAGACGGTTGCCGTACTGTATGGCATTTTTCATATTATGGGTCACCATAAGGGCAGTAAGGGAATTCTTTGTTATAATCTGCTCGGTTAATTCTAAAACTTTTCTGGCGGTTTTAGGATCCAAGGCAGCCGTGTGTTCATCCAGAAGAAGAAGATCCGGTTTTTTTAAAGTTGCCATAAGAAGCGTAAGAGCCTGTCTTTGGCCGCCGGAAAGCAGTCCTACTTTAGAGGTTAATCTGGTTTCCAGCCCTAAATCCAAAGTCTTAAGCAATTCCACATACTGCTCTTTTTCTGACCTGGTAATTCCCCAGCTTAAACCCCGTTTTTTAACCCTTCGAAAGGCCAGAGCCAGATTTTCTTCTATTTCCATATCCGCAGCAGTTCCCAGCATGGGATCCTGAAAAACCCTGCCAAGATATTTTGCCCTCTTATATTCCGGTAATTTGGTTATATCCACCCCGCCTAAAGTAACGGAACCTTCATCAGGAAAATGAACACCTGCAATCATATTAAGCATGGTTGATTTACCGGCTCCGTTGCCGCCGATGATGGTAACAAAATCAGAGGGTTCCAGCATAAGGTCCAAACCGTTTAAAACTCTTTTTTCATTTATTGTTCCGGGGTTAAAAGTTTTATATAAATTTGATATAGTAAGCATTTTATTGGACCTCCCTGTGAACTTTGACTTTTTGTTTCTTTAAAACAGGCACGGACAGTGCTGCTGCAACAAGAACAGCGGTAAGAAGTTTAAGATCATTGGTATTTAAGCCAATCTGATATACAAGTGCAATAATAATGCGGTAAATAACGGAACCGCAAACGATTGCCATAAGCTTACGGGCAAAGGACCGCCGTTTACGAAATACAACTTCTCCTATAACAATAGAAGCAAGACCTATTACGATAGCACCTACTCCCATGGTAACATCTGCATATCCCTGACTTTGTGCAACGAGGGCACCGGATAATGCAATTAAACCATTCCCTAATGCCAAGCCTACTATTTTCATTAAATCCGTATTTGCCCCCTGGGCCCTTACCATAGCTTCGTTATTACCGGTAGCACGGATTACACAGCCGATCTCCGTTCCAAAAAACCAGTATAAAAAAGAAATAACTATGATAACAAAAACCAGGCCGATACCAATGGAAACCAATGTCTGCCAAAGAGAAACCTTCATTCCAAGCTCTTTTG
>JAATEU010000461.1 GCA_015655565.1 Clostridiales bacterium | reverse complement strand
GAAATTCCAACTCTATGCTACTTAAAAGAGATTAATGAAATCGGTGCCTGCCGTATCTGTGTCGTAGAAGTAAAGGGTGCAAGAAGCCTTGTCGCTTCCTGTGTATACCCGGTTAATGATGGTATGGAAGTATGGACCAATACCCCTAAAGTATTAAATTCAAGAAAGAAGACTTTGGAGTTAATTCTTTCTGATCATGATAGAAAATGTTTATCCTGCGTAAGAAGCGGAAACTGTGAATTACAAAAGCTCAGCAAAGACCTTAAAGTTGACAATGAATGCCTGTATGACGGCGAAACCAATGATTATGACATTGATTATTCTGCTGCACATATGTACCGTGACAACAATAAATGTATCCTATGCAGACGTTGTTCCGCCGTCTGTGAAAAGGTACAGGCAGTTGGTGTAATCGGTCCGAATGAACGCGGATTTAAAACCACCATCGCTTCCGCCTTTGACATGGGACTTGGGGAAACCAGCTGTGTCTCCTGCGGTCAATGCATAGCCGTATGTCCTACCGGGGCACTGTCTGAAAAAGATAATACGGATGAAGTATTTGCAGCCATTGCAGATCCTGACAAATATGTGATAGTACAGACAGCTCCTTCCGTACGTGCCGGTTTAGGGGAACCCTTCGGCCTTCCCATCGGAACCAACGCAGAAGGAAAGATGGTAGCCGCCCTGCGCCGTTTAGGTTTTGACAAGGTATTTGATACCGACTTTGCGGCAGACCTTACCATTATGGAAGAAGCGCATGAATTCTTAGACAGGGTTCAAAATGGCGGAGTCCTGCCTTTAATTACTTCCTGTTCCCCCGGATGGGTTAAATATTGTGAACATTATTTCCCGGATATGACAGAAAATCTTTCCAGCTGTAAATCACCCCAGCAGATGTTTGGCGCTACTGCCAAGACCTATTATGCCGAAAAAATGGGTATCGATCCGCAGGACATTGTAATGGTAAGTATTATGCCCTGTACCGCCAAAAAATTTGAAGTAGGCCGTAACGACCAGGATGCCTCCGGATTTGCCGATGTTGATATCGCCCTTACCGTAAGGGAGCTTGCCAGGATGATTGAACGTACCGGCATTAACTTCTTATCCTTGCCGGAGGAAGAATTCGATTCACCTCTTGGAATGTCAACCGGAGCAAGTGTAATCTTTGGTGCAACCGGCGGAGTTATGGAAGCCGCCCTTCGTACCGCTGTTGAAACTTTAACGGGAGAAGAATTAAAAAGCTTAGACTTTAAAGAAGTCAGAGGAATAAAAGGAATTAAAGAAGCTACCTACAATGTAGCAGGAATGGATATAAAGGTTGCGGTTGCTTCCGGTCTTAAGAATGCAAAAAAGCTTCTTAACAAAGTGAACTCCGGTGAAACGGAATACCACTTTATTGAAATCATGGGTTGTCCGGGCGGTTGTGTAAACGGCGGCGGTATGCCTCAGGTTCCTGCAAGCGTCCGTAACTTCACTGATATCAGATCCCTCCGTGCCAAGGTTTTATATGACCTGGATTCCTCCATGCCAATGAGAAAATCCCACGAAAACCCGGCTATCAAAGAACTATATGATACTTATTTCGGTAAACCGGGAAGCCACAAGGCTCATGATATTCTCCATACAAGTTATGTGAAGAGAAGCGTAAATTAGTTTTTGATTCCAGAAAAAGGATACCTTGTAGGGGCTCAACAGCCCCTACTTTTTTGCACTGCTTAAAAGCTTGCATGTAACAACCCCTTGTAGGATTTAATTGGCACGGGCAACATTGCACGTTGAATAGTGACCAGGGAAAGACTGACTGTACAGCTCCGGTAAAACAATCACTCTTCGCAATACCTGAATTATCCCCTCAGATTGTAGACAAACTAATTTTTCTACCTTCCACTATACATAAACAGAATATTTATACAAACTTAATGCACAGAAAACATCCGTGCATTATCTATATAATTCATTAAATTGATATTTATCTGACTAACAAATTGAAAATTGTCAGGGCGCAGATGATGCTCATTTTATTCGTAATAGATACAAAGGCGAATATGTCAAGACGAACCTCCTGTATCGTAGGAAACATTTACCGGGATATTGATGTATAAAAAATAGTATTCCTCTATTGACAAAATGTAATTAGTAGATTACAATACAAAAGTAATTAACAGATTACATTTTGACAAGGAGGTGATACCTTGATATGGAATCGAATTAAAGTCTTGAGAGCAGAGCGTGATTGGACGCAAGCTGATTTAGCTGAAAAGGCAGGTATTTCCCGCCAAGCGATTATATCAATTGAGAAGTATAAATATACTCCCTCATTGGAATTAGCTTTCAAAATTGCAGAAGTTTTTAAGGTTTCAATCAATGAAGTTTTTGAACACAAGGAGGGCGAAAACGATGAATGAACAAACTATTATTTTATTTTTCCTTATTGTTGCTACTGGCATTACTCTTTTTCTTTATCTGTGGAAGGCTAAAAAGGCGGTCGAATACAAAAACGATGAACGTTGGCAGTTACTCCAGAACAAAGCGAATAATGCGGCGAATTATTCAAACAGTATCTTGATAGTATTATTAGCTATCGGGACTACGGTATCGCTATTTCCCGATATTCAAATAACCTTTACCTTCAATCGTGTTTTAATTTATGGCATATTTTTCATCGGTTTACGCAATATGATAGAATTATTTGCATTAAGATATTTCGATAAGCGACTGTAACTTCTGGAAACAAATATGCCACTTCATGGCTCTATATCGTTATGCTTGTCTTTTCTCGCTTTCTTCAACACTGTTCCAAAGAGTGGCTCGGTCTGAAAACTCCGGCGGCGTGCCTTGTGATACCAAATCCTGCTGGCGACTTAACTGTCCATGCCATGCTTTCGTTTTGGAGGGAGTACAGTCGATGATACAAACCTTGCTGTGCCATAAGTTCTTCGTGTGTTCCAGATTCAAGCAAATGGCCCTCTTTTAAGACAACGATTTTGTCACACTCCACGATGGAACGCAGTTTATGAGCAATAATCAAAACTGTCTTATTTTCAATCAGTTTTCCGATAGCTTCCTGGATCTTTGTTTCATTTTCGGGGTCAATGGAAGCTGTGCTTTCGTCCAGAAGAATAATTGGTGCATCCTTCAAAAATGCACGGGCAATAGAGAGTCTTTGCCGTTCACCGCCAGACAGCGTTTTACCATTCTCACCGATCACGGTATCGTACCCCAGCGGCAGTCGCTCAATAAACTCGTCACAGCGGGCCAGTTTTGCCGCAGCAAGGATTTCTTCCTGCGTGGCATCTTCCTTTCCGATTTTGATATTGTTGTAGATCGTGTCATTAAACAAAACGACATCTTGAAATACGATGGAGTAGTTCTTCAACAAGGTTTCTGGTGCAATGTCATTCACATTCACCCCACCGATAGACACGCTTCCACGCTGTACATCCCAAAATCGAGCGGCTAATCTGCACAGGGTGCTTTTTCCGCAGCCGGACGGTCCCACAAGGGCTGTGATCTCACCCTGTTTAGAAGTAAAAGAAACATCATGGATTACATCTTCCTGATTGTAGCCAAAGCTCACATGGTCAAAGGTAATATCAAATTGGGACAGTGTGGTATCTTCTTGCCCTTTCTGTTCCGGGTAGTCCAGCAGGTCACGAATCCTCTTTGCACTGACAAGCGAATAAATCATTTCGCCCAGCATTTCACACGCCTTTGTCAGAGGCTCGTATATT
>JAATEU010000280.1 GCA_015655565.1 Clostridiales bacterium | reverse complement strand
CACTTCCTAAGATTCCTGCAGCTAACTGCATGGATATTACCGACGATGGTGTCATCATTGGTTTATCCTAAGGAGGAGCAAAATAGAGTTGGGGCTGATGGCTCCCTATGGGAATAGATTGATTGTTTGGCGTTGCCAATGATATTTGATACGATAGAAATTGATTTCGTAAAATTATATATAACGGAGTTACAAATAAAGAGTTCCATATAAGCTATGAAAGTTTTTTATAAAAACTTGCAGCTGCTATGGAACTTTTTCTACGATAAAGAAGAAAAATTTGATAACAATTAGTGTAACCGAAAAAGGTATAAGAATCAGGGTTGATAAAAGATAAACCTATGCACATTGCAGCAATGGATGTTAGGATATAACTATAAAAGAAAGGAAGAGTAATTATGAAAACAAAAAAGTTTATATCAATTCTTATTGCCATGGTACTTGCTTTTAGTTTAGCTGCATGCGGCAAGAGCACCAAAACAAACGAAGAAGATACAAAAGATACCTCTGCACAAACAAAAGCAACGGGAGGAAGTACAAAAGCAGGTACGGAGGACGATACAGCATCCTCAGGGGAAGCAGTTGAAATCAATTTTTATGAGCACTCCGACAGTGAGGTGATTGCCCGGGCACTAGTTGATGCCTACAATGCCCAAAGCGCTAATGTAAAAGTGAATTTGTCAATTATTGCAAATGATGATTATGATGACAAAATTAAGGTTATGCTTTCCGGCGGAGCGGATATTGACTGTTTCTGGGTCCGTGGCGGTGCACAAACAAGGCAGCTTGCTGATACCGGTGCTTTATTATCCTTAAATGATCTGATTGCTGCCAGTAATTTGGATATATCCGTCTACGGCGATATGGGCCAGGCTTTTGTAGATAACGGTAATACCTATGGTCTTTGCACTTCCAAATCCTGCTGGCTGCTGTGGTATAACAAAGACTTATTTGATGCGGCAGGAATGGATTATCCGGTTAACCTTACCTGGGAAGAATACTCTGCTTTAACCATGTCTCTGACAACCGATGAGTTATGGGGAGGTGTTTGCCCCAACTGGACCATGAACCTTGGAGCGACGGCGGCCGGTGAATACTTAACTGATGAAAATCTGACAAGAACCATGGATTATGCAAAATATCTGGAAAGATGGTATATAACGGATAAGAGTCATCCCAGTATTGAAGAAATGTCAGGCTCCTTTGATCTTAATTCATTTTTTGCAGAAGGGAAAACCTATATGATGATTAATGGCGACTGGACCTTTTTGCTTTTCCCGGATGCGGATCCTCAGTTTACATGGTGTGCAGCTCCATTGCCGGTATTTGATGATACAGAAGCAGAATCTACCGTTGGCGGTTCTTCCTGTTTTAGTGTGGCGGCAGACAGCCAACATTCGGAAGCAGCTTTTGATTTTATCAAATTCTGCACCTATAGTGATGAAGGTGCAAGCATTTATGCGGAAAATTCCAGTGTTCCTGCCTATCCTTCCGAGGCGGCGCTTGCTATATATCAACAAAAGGTTACTGTTCCCGGCGCAGAATATATATTCTCCGCAAAAGTAGGTCTTGAACAAGGTATGGAATCTAACTATGAAGAGTTAAATGTAGCATTTAAAGAAGAACTGAATGATTCCCTGGTTGGTAACGGCACATTAGAGGAAGCCTTCAATAACTATAAGCAAAGAAGAGACGAAATCAATGCAAAATAGGAAATTGTAAAATGGAATTACTATAAATATTTTCCGGTGTTCCGAAAAGTTCGGGCACCGGGAATATTTATATCAGTTCATTTCCTCACAAAGGATACTGACAAGGAGGATTGATAGAGAGTGAGACAAAAAGAAAAGAAGCTCAAGGTTAAAAAGAAAAGAAGCTCAAAGCTGGACCGAAGAGAATGGCTTGCAGGTTATTTGTTTTTGCTTCCTAACCTGATTGGATTTTTTGTTTTTACCGCCATACCGGTCATTATGGGCTTTATAGTCAGCCTGACCGATTATAGCGGTTTTGGTAAATTGAATTTCATTGGGTTTCAAAATTATATTAAAATGTTTTCGGACAGTAGTTTTCTAATCGCTTTGAAAAATAATCTGTTTTATACATTTACAAGCGTACCGCTTACTATTTTATTTTCTTTGATGTTGGCGTTGATGCTTAATAAAAAACTATATTTCGGCAATGGGTTTAAAACAATATACTTTTTTCCGAATCTTACCTCCATGGTTGCGGTAGGATGTGTATGGCTTCAGTTATTTGAAACAAAAAACGGCCCGGTAAATCAACTGCTTGCATCCTTTGGTGTGGAAAATCCCCCTAAATGGTTCTGGGGCACTTCAACAGCCATGCTTTCCATTGTTATTGTAGTTGTATGGAAACAAGCCGGTTACTATATGGTTATGTTTTTGGGCGGACTGAAAAACATTCCGTTTCATTTATATGAGTCGGCAAAAATAGATGGGGCTACTCCTTTAAAAGCATTCAGGTACATCACCTGGCCTATGCTTTCACCTACTACCTTTATGGTTACGATTTTAACCTTTATTGCTTCTTTCCAGGTATTTGATATTATTAATGTCACAACGGAAGGCGGCCCCGGAAGGGCGACAAATGTATTAGTAATGCGTGTATACCAGGAGGCATTCCGTTATGGAAGAATGGGGTATGCGTCTGCCATAGGGTATTTCCTGTTTTTAATTGTATTTATATTAACCTTGATTCAGTGGCGGGCGCAGAAAAGGTGGGTTAATGATGATATGTAGAATAAGAATAAGGAAAGAAAGGTGAAACAATATGAGCAGGAATAAATGCGGTAATAGAAAAAAAGCAACCTCAGGTACAATCATCATCTTTATTCTTTGTTTGATTGTTGCCTATATTATGATAATTCCTTTTTTCTGGATGGTAAGCGCATCTTTTAAAGCGAAAACAGAAATATTTACAAAACCCATTCAGTGGATTCCAAAAGTGTTCCGCCGGGTAAATTACGAAACGGTATTTAACGAAATTCCTTTTCCGGTTTATTTCTTAAATACGGCTAAGGTTACAATCTGCGTAACGGTACTGCAGCTCATTACCTGTTCCATGGCGGCTTTTGCTTTTGCAAAGCTGAATTTCCCGGGACGTGACAAAATATTTTTAGGATATCTGGCTACTATGATGGTTCCATGGCATGCAATTATGATACCGCAGTTCATGGTGATACAAAAATTTGGGCTTTATGATAATCATCTTTCCCTTATTTTGACAGGAGCCTTCAGCGCCTTTGGTGTATTTATCATGAGGCAGAATATGTTAAGTATACCGGATAGCTTAAACGAGGCGGCGAAAATTGACGGTTGCGGTCCTTTCGGAATTTATACGAAAATTGCACTGCCCCTCAGCAAAACAGGCCTGGCAACGTTAACCGCATTAACCTTTACCAATGTATGGAATGATTATATGGGGCCTATGATTTACCTGGATACCGACACGAAAAAAACAATCCAGTTAGGTCTTGCTACCTTTAAGCGGGAATTTGATACAAACTATGGTGCAATTATGGCAGGTACGGTTATATCCTTAATTCCGGTAGTCATTGTTTATGCCCTGGCGCAGAAATATATTGTTGAGGGGGTTGCCTTTACCGGTGTAAAGGGTTAAAGGGGAATCTTACTTCATGAATATTTCCCTTCGCATTTTATCAAAGCCGGACATTGCTTCATCAATTGTTTTATTACCGAGAAAATATTCCTCCGCACATCGTTCAAAGGCCTCCAGGACATCCTGATAACCGGATACGGTCAATTGTTCCTGCACTTTTTTTACTTGAAAGAATATGGAAGCCGACTCTTTCCCAACTGTATTTAAATAGGTTTGCCTGATTTCGTCACTGGAATAAGCATGAATAATGCCATTCCCGGCATAAATGCGGGCTCCTTCTTCACCGCAGAGGAACTGAACAAAATCAAAAGCCTCTTCAGGATAGGAAGTATCGGCTGCAATACTGACAAATTGATACTGGCCCCAGGTGATACCGGACTCCTGCCCTTCAAATACGGGCATGGGAGCAATATCCCAATTGATATCGGCAAGACCCTGCTTTTCATCCTGCATAAGCATATTTACAATCCATTCACCCTGAGGCATCATTGCAATCGTACCCGTTTCGAATTTTTCGCGGACATTAACCTCCTGCTCCGTCATCTGTTTGTAGCTCATATGGGAACCGTCAATGTTGTAGAAGGTACCCAGCAGTTCAAGAGACTCTTTCGCAAAAGATAAATCATCATCAATCAGATAAGAGGAGCGCTGTATGGCGGCAAAATTATAGCACCAGGGAACCCAGTAGCCGCCATAGATTTTATTCTCTCCTTCGCCGTTTGTGAGGGCTATGGCCAGCTGCCGGTATTCGTCCCAGGTCAGCTGTTTTGGGTAATCAAGATCTGCTTCGTCAAAAAGGTCCTTATTATAGACAAGAACCCAGCAGGTGTTTCTGGTGGGTATGCCGTAATATTTGCCGTTAACAGCAATATCATTGAACATACTGCCGTAAGCGGTGACCTCCATATCGTTATTTATAATGTAGGAGGTAAGGTCAAGAAGCTGCTCTTTATCCTTAATTTGGACCATTTTTGAAATGCCTTTGATACCCAGTAAGT
>JAATEU010000196.1 GCA_015655565.1 Clostridiales bacterium | reverse complement strand
TAGAGTGTGTTTGAAAAATGCTTGTGCCGGGCTGGATGCTCCAATTTGTGGGAGGCAAGGAGCGATTTTGGGTGAGGGAGTGCATATCTCGGATATTGCGGTTAAGCTCAATGTCGCAATAGAGCATGTGGTCAGCGCTGAAACGCTCTGCTCTTTATGCCGCTTCTAGAAATATGCTATTTTTATGGACAATACCCCCTGTCCGCTTAATGAGCATACTATGAATGGTTATTATCTGCGTTTTGGATATACCAATCATTTTGCCAACTCCTCAAAGGCTTTTATATGTTTTCTAAGAATCTTTTTCGACACATCTTCTACTGTCTGATTATCTGTAATCTCATCTTCTTGAAACTTACTGTAATCGATAATTACATACCGAGGTTTATTATTTTTCAATATTACTGCAGTACCATCCTCATCAACCATCTTAGCAACTTTAGAAAAGTTTTGATTTGCTTCTGTCATAGACACTAAATTTTTTAAATTAACCTGCATAATAGCACCACCTTTCTTACCTATATTATATGTATTTACTAGGATAAATTCAACCTATTTATTATTCTTTCTCCTTGACTCTATTTATTTACTTAATTTCATGATAATATGTAAAATATAAATATGACAGATAATCTCAAAGACTATCTGCCATAAAGAACAATCTATATAATATCTTATCTACTCAAACTCTTGCCAGGCATTTTACCATAGCTCTTTAAATGCTGATAAAAGGCGGTTTCTGGTACTTTTATTTCATGAAATGTTACGCTTTCCGCACTGTTTTATGTTCTTTTAATAGCAAATTAGTAGCAGACTTATTAACCTCTAAAGCTTAATATAATCTACGTTTTAACTATTTTTGCAATTACTTTTTTTCGGTCTGAATAGTGATCCTGAGAATAATTGCAAGCAATTACCAAATCTGCATATCATATGCAGCACTAAAGAGGACTCTACTATGAGCAATAAACATAAATATCCAACCATAAGTTTCAGAGTATCTGACTATGAACGAAAAGCAATCGAGGCACGCATTCTTGCCAGAAGTATGATGAAGAAAGATTACTTTGTCCGTTCCTGTATCTATAACCGAATCTGTGTTGTTGGCAAAAAGTAAACTATTTATCCATTAGCTGAAGTCATTAGGAAACTATATACAGTACACTTTTATGTTCTTCAAGTGATCCTATAAAATTTTTATACACAAATATGTTCCGTTGTGATAGAATACAATTTTGTACTTAAAATATGAATATGGTATCCGTAATCCTAAGCCGGACCAATTGCTTAAGATAACAAATGCTTTAGGAATCAGCATCAACCTTGTCATGGACTTTGATATAGAGACTGCATCAGACGTATTATCCTTGCTCTTTAAAATGGACGAGCAAATTGATATGATAATTAATGGTGAGAAAGATGAAAACGGGAATATTGACCCAAAGACATTGTTTATTCGTTTCAAACATCCAGAGATAAACAAGCGTCTTGCCCAATTTGCTGAAGCAAAAAAAGCACAGGAAAATTTGATTGCATCGGAAAGTGACTTTCCTTCAAAAGAAACTTTCCAGCAGGAAGTGGAACAAACGAATGCCACTTTTGAAGAAAACAAGCAGCATCTGGTTGATACAAATATGATGGTGAGAAAAGGAACAAATGGAATTTCAGTCAAAATGTATCCAGAGACAGATTTATAAATAATCAAAAATACTCTTGACCCTCACGGAACGTCATAGGCTAAAGTAATCTTATCAGTAATAAGGAGGGCATACGGAAATGAGGACAGTAAAAGAAATATCAAAATTAACAGGTATCAGCGTGCGCACGCTTCATTATTATGATGAAATCGGACTTTTGAAGCCCACAGATAAAAGTGAAGCGGGATATCGGCTTTATGACGATAAAGCACTGGAAGCATTGCAACAAATATTGTTTTTCCGGGAATTTGATATTTCTTTGAAAGAAATCAAAACTGTTATGGACAATCCAAATCTTGATAAAAACCAGATTCTACAAATGCAAAAAAAGATGTTGGTGGCAAAAAAAGAACGAATGGAACGTTTAATCGCCAGCATTGATGACATTCTGAAGGGAGAGAATCAAATGGATTTTGAAGTATTTAGTAAGACAGAGATTGAAGATACGTATCGTTCTATGGTTTCTAACATGAGCGACGAACAAAGGGCAATATTTATCGAGCATTATGGAAGTATGGAAGGATTTGAAAAACATTTTATGGAAAGTGCCTCCAGTGAAGGCGCACAAAAAAACTTCCAGAAGGTAGTAGAATGGTACGGTAGTAAAGAAAGCGCATTAGAGGCTTCCAAAAACCCCAGCAATTCGGAAATCCTTCCCGCATATCAGAGGCGAATAGAAGCCGTAATGAAAAAACTTGCTGAGAAGAAAGGCTGTGATGTGCATTCCTTTGAGGTAAAAGAACTTGTCGGAGAGTATGACTTTGTTTCAAAACAACTATATCAAATGGATGATGTATCAAAAATGTTGTTAGAAGTAGCCGAACTCTATCAAACCAATCAGGAAATTCAAAAAGTGCAGGACAGCATTTATGGAGAAGGTGCAACCGAATTTTTCGGGAAAGCAATAGAAGTCTTCTACCAACATGACCCTTTTTCTAACAAATAGAGCCATTTTAGAGCCAAATGGCATAAAATAACCCCGAAAATGCCCATTCTACAAGCATTGCCGGGGTTCTGTCCGTTACTCCCACTCAATCGTAGCCGGAGGTTTCCCCGTAATATCATAGCATATCCTGTTTACATGTTTCACTTCATTCACAATACGGCTTGAAATATGTCCAAGAACTTCCCAGGGAATCTCGGCAAATTCCGCCGTCATAAAATCCGTTGTGGTAACCGCACGGAGTGCAACGGTATAGTCATAGGTTCTTTCATCTCCCATGACACCGACACTGCGAAGATTGGTTAATACCGCAAAGTATTGTCCGATGCTTCTGTCAAGGCCTGCGTTGGCAATCTCTTCACGGTAAATTGCGTCCGCATCCTGCAGAACCTTTACTTTACCGGGCGTAACATCACCGATAATACGGATGGCAAGACCAGGCCCCGGGAAAGGCTGCCTGAATACTAATTTTTCCGGAATTCCAAGTTCCAGACCGGCTTTTCTGACCTCATCTTTAAATAAACTGCGGAGCGGTTCAATAATTTCCTTAAAATCCACATAATCAGGCAGTCCGCCTACATTATGGTGACTCTTAATTACTGCTGATTTACCAAGTCCGCTTTCGATTACGTCAGGGTAAATGGTTCCTTGAACCAGGAAATCCACGGTTCCGATTTTCTTCGCTTCCTCTTCAAATACGCGGATGAATTCTTCCCCGATGATTTTTCTCTTTGTTTCCGGTTCTGAAACACCGTCTAATTTATGCAGAAGCCTCTGTTGGGCAGTTACGCCGATAAAGTTGACATCAAATTGCTCCGTAAATACCTTTTCAACCTTATCGCCTTCATTTTTACGTAACAGGCCATGGTCTACGAAGATACAGGTTAACTGTCTG
>JAATEU010000127.1 GCA_015655565.1 Clostridiales bacterium | reverse complement strand
GTAATGAAATCCTGCGTCGCCGCAGACGCTTCAGGGGCAGAAGGCGCTGGTTTTAAACCTGCTTTCTTCCATATAAGTCAAAACAGATATTCCGGGTCCCCTGCCGCTTCCTGACTCTATCCTATTACGCAGCATCGCTGCTATTCAGTGGGAGGAACCCTGCCTCACACTGAAACAAGTAAATTCAAACCCCCCGCCTAAGAGGAGGGGAACTTCCCCAACAGGTTAAATAAGTAATAAACAAGGGGCTGTTGTCAAGATAAACTTGGCAACAACCCTGTTAATACAATACTTTTTAATAGCCTCCATTTATTACCGGTGTTCCTAAATAGACATTCGTACTGTCCGTAAGTTCATCATAATTAATAGCCACATGAATATTTATCTTAGTTCCTAAAGAAGTAACATATTCGTCCAGTAACCCGCTATAGGCATAGATTGTAAATAAATTTTCCTGCCTGTTTTCATATGCCACTTTACCTTGAAGACTGGCAATCATATTATCAGCGATCTTATTCATATTATCTAAGCTTATTTTACCTTTATAATTACTGGTTAACTGCATGGTAGTCTGCACATCAGTGGTATTCAGGTCATGGAACATTTTTTTTAATAAATCACGATATTTTAATACACTGTCCAAATTCTTATATAATTTAAGATTAACCATCAGGTAATGGTTAATTTCTGTTAAACCGGAAGAATTTTCTTTTTCAAGGCTGATAACCTTAACTAATGTTTCTGCGTTTTTACCAACCTTTTGCGTATATACTTCGCAATCATCGCCATTTCTATTAACTGATACTTCCCCGTCAACCTGGAGCCCTATCTGGCCTGCAACATATATGACAAGCTCTCTCTTATCCGATTCACTTAAATATCCTGCTCCATAATTCGTTGTCATCTCCAGTTCAAAAGACGAGACCTCTGAATTCGTACTGACAAATGCTTCAAGAATATTACTCTCCGGCCGCAGCAGTGCATTCACAGCAATCTGCATAATTACAGCAACCCATAATACCCCGATTACGTATATGGTCAATTTTGATTTTTTTTCAACCAGCAATTGTTTCAGCTGCTTTGAAAGATTACTTGTTTCATTCATATTGTTAACCTCCAAATTGTACATATGTCTTGTTTCCCATGTACGTTTCATAACAATGTCCAAATAATGAATTTTAAGTAACAAAAATTATTTCTTTTCTGTATTCTAACCTAATTACAGAAATTTATTCAAATCCAGAAAGGAAGAGCCAGGCATATAAATAGCGATGTAAATATGCAACAAAACCGGAAGGACTCCGACGGCCGCTTGCAGCTAAAGCGGCATGCGCATCTTCACGGAATGCCTTTATTGAACAGGACGCAATTTCCCATTCAATAAAAAAAGAGCCTTCCCATGCAAATTGGACAAGCTCTTTTATACCGACGCACCTGTTACTCTTCTATTAAATTAATTCTACGGATATGTCTCTCATCATTAGAAAATGGAGTATCCAAAAAAGTATCAACTATTTTTAATGCTAAACCCGGACCGACCACTCTTGCCCCCATTGCCAGAATATTGGCATTATTATGGGCTTTGGTCGCCTCGGCGCTAAAACAATCATGACAAAGTGCCGCCCGTATTCCCCTCATCTTATTGGCTGCAATGGAAACTCCTATTCCGGTGCCACATATCAGTATTCCAAGCTCACAATCCTTATTTAAAACCGCTTGCGCTACTTTCCTGGCATACACCGGATAATCACAGGATTCCTTAGAATAAGAACCAAAGTCTTTATAATCTATCTTTCTTTCCTTTAAATGTTCCATTAATTCTTTTTTTAATTCAAAACCGCCATGATCACTGCCTATTCCTATCATATGATTTCCTCCTCATTAAGTTTATAAACTGTTTTTTTAACTAAACGTGCTAATTCAACATAGCATTCTTCATAATCAATTAAGGTTCCGCCGTAAGGATCCGTTACATCCCCGCTTTCCCCTACGAATTCCTTGATGGTATATACATTATCCGCATAATGAAAGT
>JAATEU010000311.1 GCA_015655565.1 Clostridiales bacterium | reverse complement strand
TACATTTTCGGTGATCTCCTTTATAAGTTTTTGCTTGCCTTCCCTTCACTTTGTTCAGACGGTCTGCGCAAAAACTTATAAAGGAGATCACCGAAAATGTACGCAACCTTTAAGCAGCATTTAAATATCTTTCTAAAAAATGAGCTGTGCAAAATGTAAGTTAATAGCTTACGCTTTAGAATTTATCCCGTAAGTAATATAAACTATGAATTTTGCAACAGCCTGATTATCTCTATTTCTTAGTCTTTTCTATTTTTATCCATTAATTCCGTTTCTAACCGGATGATATTTTTTTGCGCTTCGTTTAATTCCTGTTTAAGGGCTGCTATTTCCTTCCCGGCAGCCTCCAGTTTTGTATGAGCGGATATCAATTCATGTTTTAATTCAAATATTTCATTGCCTTTATTCTCATTTTCATTTTCTATTTCTTTTATCTGACTGCGGACCTTAAAATAATCATCCGCTATATTAATTTCCATTAATACACTTTTCATTTCGGAATCCAATAATTTATAAAAATCCTGTTTCTTAAATTCCAAAAGTTTATTATTAATATAAGATGCAACCTTCTGCAGGTATTCTTCACTTTCATAACCACACAAAGTATATCTTTTGTTATTAATGATTACTTCAATATCGTTCATCTTATTCATGTAATCACTCCTCAGAGTATATAGTCCCGTAACCGGTACGGGCCAACCCAGTCAAATCGTAAAGAAAAACTTAACCTAAAATACATTATAAACTATCTCTAACTGTTACACAAGCTTTTCTTGACTCAGCCCAAAATGCTTATACGCCAGTTCCGATACTGCCCTGCCTCTTGGAGTCCGCAGAATCAGGCCGTTTTGTACCAGATAAGGTTCATAAACCTCTTCAATGGTACCGGTATCTTCTCCGATTGTAGCAGCAACCGTTTCTATTCCAACCGGCCCGCCGTTAAACTTCTCAATCATGGTAAATAATATTTCCCTATCGGTATTATCCAGGCCGAGCTTGTCCACTTCCAATAAATCCAAAGCAAAATCAGCAACTTCTTTCGTAATGCTTCCATTATATTTTACTTGTGCAAAATCTCTTACACGCTTTAGCAAACGATTGGCCAGACGCGGAGTTCCTCTTGAGCGCCTTGCCAGCTCCAGCGCTCCTTCTTCATCAATATCCACTTGAAATACCTGTGCCGAACGGCTGATAATTACCTTTAACTCTTCTACGGTATAGAATTCCAACCGGTTCACTACACCAAACCGATCCCTTAAAGGAGGTGTCAGCATACCCGCTCTGGTCGTAGCTCCTATCAGGGTAAATTTCGGCAAATCCAAGCGAATGGATTTGGCAGCGGCTCCCTTGCCGATTACGATATCAATGCCATAATCCTCCATGGCAGGATATAAGAGTTCTTCCACCTGCCTGTTCAGGCGGTGTATTTCATCAACAAACAATACATCCCCTTCCTGCAGATTATTTAAAATAGCCGCCATTTCTCCCGGTTTCTCTATAGCAGGTCCGGAGGTAACTTTCATATTCACCGACATTTCATTTGCAATGATTCCTGCTAATGTAGTTTTTCCAAGTCCCGGCGGACCATAAAAAAGAACGTGGTCTAAACATTCCTCTCTGCGTTTTGCCGCTTCAATATATACCTTCAGGTTTTCCTTCGCTTTGGTTTGCCCTATGTAGTCCTTTAGCAGCCGGGGTCTTAAGGTGCTCTCAATCTTTTTGTCTTCATCCATTAATTCAGTTGTAATGATTCGTTTTCCCATTTCAGCTCCCATTTACATTAAGCTCTTTATACTCAGCTTAAGAACATCTTCTGCGGACATCCCATCCGTTATCTGTATTTTTCTTACTACCTTGGACGCATCCGTAATGGAATATCCTAAAACAACCAAGGCTTCAACAGCTTCCTTTCTGACCTCCGCTGCAAAAGTTCCTGCAGCCTTTACCTGTGCCTGACCTGTAATCTCATTCATCAGCTTCTGTTCAAAGACATCTTCCAGCTTTAATTTATCCTTTAATTCTATAATCAGCTTTCCCGCTGTTTTATTGCCGATTCCCGGGGCCTTTGCTATGGTTTTCACATCATCGGATAACACGGCGAATCTTAAGTCATCCGGTGTGACGGCAGATAAAATACCCAGGGCACCTTTCGGACCTATGCCACTGACCGTAATTAATAATTTGAACACTTTTAAATCATCACGGGTTAAGAAGCCGTATAATCCGATTGCATCTTCACGGACATAAAGATAAGTATATACTTTTATATGACTTCCTATTTTTGGCAAGTCATCCAACGAAGAAAGGGGCATTCGGACTTCATAACCTAAGCCGTTTGCCTCAATAAGGATTCCTTCTTCATTTACTTCCGATAATTCACCTTTTATGTATGATAGCATAATTTGCCTCCTGTTATTAGTTCCTGCTCAATTCTATTATAGCCTTAATAACGGAATTAAGCAAGAACTTTCAAAACAGATGTTCGCATGAGCAGGTTAAATCATGCCGGCTATTATGACATAATCGAACCAGTTTTGATTGCTGCCAGGTAAACTCCTCCCCTTTACATGAGTGTACAGAATAGATTTAGTATAGGTTGATACATTTTCAGATACCATGATCTGTTCTTCCAATCCTGATAAGAAATTTCCAAACTGATATCCATCGTATTTAACAGATCATCTTTAATAATATCAATGACTTCTTTGTTACACATCCAAAGACCACATTCATAATGAAGATAAAAGCTGCGGTAATCCATATTGATAGTTCCTACAATGCCGCACTCCTCATTAATTATAGTTTTAGCATGGATAAATCCCGGTTTATATTCATATATTTTTATCCCCGCTTCCAGTAACCGCCCATAATTATAATTAGTCAGTCTCTTCACGTTTTTCTTATCCGGGATATACGGTGTAATTATCCTGACATCAATTCCGCTTTTTACAGCCGTAATCAGAGCCTGCTTCATATCATCTTCTATTATGAGATATGGTGTGGTTATATAGACATATTCCTTGGCATAATTAATAACCTGCATATAAATAGTTTCGATGGGATTATTGGGATTATTAGCCGGACCATCTGCAATTACATGGCAGTATACATCACTGGGCGGGAATTCCCTGGACGGACGGTAAAGATTATACTCGATCCTTACACCGTCATTGCATATTTCCCACATCTGCAGAAACGTTACGGTAAGTCCCCAGACGGCATCCCCTTCCACCCTTACCGCATTATCCTTCCAGGTTCCGAACCGTTTTATCAGATTTACGTATTCATCTGCCAGGTTCATACCGCCGGTATATCCGATATTGCCATCTATTACAATAATTTTCTGATGGCTTCTGTAGTTCATATAAAGTTTATCCGTATATTTATGGATTGGGTTAAATACTGCAATTTCAAATCCTTCCTCTTCCAGATTCTTCCTGAAATTCTTGGAAGTCCGCAATGTTGCGCCAAAATCATCATACATGAACTTAACCTGGATACCTTCCCTTATTTTGCCCAGCAAAAGCCTGTGCATATTATCCCATAATACACCTTCCCCTACGATAAAGAAATTAATGAGGATAAACTTGCGGGCATTCTTAATATCTTCAAATATAGCTTCAAAGGTATCTTCTCCCATAGGATAATATTGGATATGATTATTTTTAAATAAAGGAAAATGTTGTGATTCCATATATTTTGACATTCTGCTTTTCGTAGGATACTTTTCGGCATACTCAACTGCTAAAGCTGTGTCATAATGCAGATACTGGGCTCCATGATTTATTTTGGCAAGCACCCTTTTTTCAATTTTCCTTTTTGAGCCGGCCTTACCCCATAATGCATACATAATATGACCTGTAAGAGGCAGAATAAGTACAATGCAGATCCAGCTGATTTTGTAGGACGGGCTTCTGTTGTCATTTACCAGTCCAATAATTACAAATATACTAAACATTTCAATAAACATATAAATATAAATAGTGGACTCACTAAGCCAGTATGTAAGTAAAAACAGAAGGACAAACTGGATAAAAACCAATACTCCAACCAACGCTACACGTAAAAATCCACTTAAGTAGCTTTTGCTTGTTCCTTTTATATCTTCATTCAGAATACTGCTCATCTTAAACCACCTCTTATTTCCGATACTATTTTGTATCCTGTTATTCAGACTCTTCCATTCTACTTCATGTCTTATTGAGTGCAGATTTGGAAATGCTTTTAATAAACGTCTCTGAATAAAACTTGTTTTGCTTTCTCTTTCTTGCAGCCTGCTTATATAGTCCTTAACCTGTTTTTCAATATCCAAACGGAACTTCTTTAATTCAAAGCCTTCTTTCGCTTTGTTCCTTTCAATTAACTTTTCCCTGTTCTCTTCCATAAACAACTTAATATTATCTAACAGTTCCGATGCTTTATAAACGGATAACCTGTGTTTTAACTCTT
>JAATEU010000604.1 GCA_015655565.1 Clostridiales bacterium | reverse complement strand
TTCCAACGGCGGTTCCAGATATTCAGAGGATTTTAAAACAAGTACAATGAACACGCCGGAAGTAAAAGAAGTAATGGAGACTATCAGGGCAGTCCGTGCAGAAGACGGCTCGGCACCGGAGGCCACTACCTTGGACAGTGTTGGAATGACAGCGGTCCAAATGCTGGAAACGGGAAAAGTTGCCATGCTTATTGACGGCTCCTGGTCCCTGCAGGAACTTGCGGCTTCCGGAATGAATATCGGCATGGCACCGCTTCCGTCTTATGGTAAGGTACTGACAACCGGTCAGGCACATCTGCACTGTATAGCGGCAGATACAAAGTATCCGGAACAGGCCTGGGAATTCGTTAAGTTCCTGTCCGGTATGGAATATCAGGGTTCTTTAGTAAGTTCAGGACTATGGATGCCTAACCGGAAATCCATGTATGAAGAGGATACGGTAGCACAATGGTATAAAGAAGACATTCACGGTGACAGTTATAAAAATATGCTGGATTATTTTCAAAGTGCAGTCGTAGATCCGGCAGCCCTGCAATATTCATCAAAATGCAGTGATATTATTACCGAAGAGGCAAAACTTTATTTTACCGATGCGCAGGACATTGACACCACCCTGCAGAATATTGACAAAAGATCAAATGAGGCAATAGCAGAAGCTTTAGAATAGTTTCTTATTTTAACGCCAGGGTTAAATTTGCTCTGGCGTTATTTAAAATATGGATTTGACCGGCTGAATATTTTATAACGGGAAAAGGAGGAGAGAAGATGAGGAAAGCAGTTGCTGTGCCAAAAAAGAAACCCGGCAAGCTCTTTAACGATGCAAAATGGGCATGGGTTATGCTGCTGCCCAATATAATAGGATTCTTTATGTTTATGCTGGTACCGGTAATCACTACTTTTTTATTAAGTTTTACAAAGTATGATATGCTTACCAGGCCTAAGTTTGCAGGATTTAAAAATTATATCGATATGGTTAAGGACCCTATTGTATGGCAGGTTACAGGCAATACAATATTATATATGGTATTAACGGTTCCTGTTGGGATGTGTTTATCCTTATTACTGGCAGTTGCTTTAGATCGGAAAATTGGTTTTAAACGTTTTTACAGCGCGGCTTTTTTTCTGCCTTCGATTACCTCCATGGTAGTTATCTCCATTGTATGGCAGTGGATTTATAATCCTGAATTCGGATTGCTGAATTTTGGCTTGTCCTTATTTGGAATTCCAGCGGGAAAATGGCTGACAAGTGCGTCCACATCCCTTATATCCATAGCTATTGTGGGAATATGGAAGCGTCTTGGATATGATATGATTATATTCCTGTCCGGCCTTCAGGGTATATCCGCTACCTATTATGAGGCGGCAGAACTGGACGGGGTAGGTAAGCTTCAACAGTTCCGGTATATTACAATGCCCATGCTAAAGCCTACTACATTTTTTGTATTTATCATGGCTATTATTAATTCCTTCCAGGTATTTGACCAGGTAATGCTCATGACAAGCGGCGGCCCCGGCAGATCTTCCTCCGTGCTGGTTCACTACCTGTATCAAAATGCATTCCAGTATTTTAAGTTAGGCTATGCCTGTGCAATTGCGTATCTGCTTTTTGCCATTGTTATGATTATTACGGCTGTTAATATGAAAATGGAAAAAAATATGAGGGAAATCTATTAGGGAGGAGTAATAACATGTCTGATAAAACCAAAAATAGAATGATAAAGGTATTGTCTCATTGTGTTTTATTCATAGGATCATTTTTAATGCTTCTGCCGTTTCTATGGATGCTGTCCTCTTCCTTTAAGGATTTAAGTGAGGTATTTATTTTTCCGCCGGCAATCTTTGGCAAACGATTAGTTTGGGAAAACTATGTTAATATTTCATCCCGTTTTAATTATTTTGGGTATTTTATGAATAGTGTCAAGGTTTCTGCCTGGGTAGTTTTCTTTCAGGTTTTTACTTCCGCCCTGGCAGGATATGTATTTGCAAGACTGAATTTTAAAGGCAGGGATAAAATCTTTATGCTTTATTTAGGTACTATGATGATTCCCTTCCATGTAACGGTCATTACTAATTTCCTGCAAATGTCTGTATACGGTTTGGTAAATACCCTGTGGTCCCTGATGATACCGCCGATGGTTTCTGCCTTTGGAACCTTTCTTATGAGACAGTTTTTCATTACGGTACCCAGGGAACTGGATGAAGCGGCAAAGATAGACGGCTGCAATCCCTTCCAGATATTTATTACCATTCTATTGCCAATGGCAAAATCTACAATTGCAACATTGGTTATCTTTTGCTTTATGAATACATGGAATGACTATTTTACCCCATTGATTTATATCAATGATTCCAGTAAATATACATTACCCCTTGGCCTGGCAAGTATGAAGGGTATGTATTCAACAGATTGGCCGGTATTGATGGCATCCTCAACAATTGCGGTATTGCCGGTATTAATTGTATTCCTGTTCGCACAGGATGCATTTGTAAAAGGAGTCATGCTTTCAGGAATGAAAGACTGATAAATGAAATTAAGACAGGAGTGTAAAGGTATGAAAACTTTATCAATGAAAGAAATGAACATTAAGGATAAATTCTTTAGCGGATATATGGAATTAATCCGGAATCATGTTATTCCATATCAATGGGAAGCTTTAAACGA
>JAATEU010000137.1 GCA_015655565.1 Clostridiales bacterium | reverse complement strand
TACCGCTCCTTTCTGCTTTTTACATTTCTCACACAAATATCATAGTAATCAGATATGATTTATATGTTTTTTTAGATTATATACTTGATTTTAAAATTAAACAAGTATATAATCTTCATTAACAGATAGCCAAATGGCTATCATTCCTCAGGAGGTGCATATAATGGACTTACTGCAATTCCAATATTTTCAAACAACGGCCCGCATCGGACATATGACAAAAGCAGCCGAAGAACTTCATATAGCACAGCCCACCCTCAGTAAAATGATAAACCGTTTAGAAGACGAATTGGGGGTTCCGCTGTTTGACCGTTCCGGCAGACAAATAAAATTGAGCCCCTACGGTGAGATTTTTCTGGATTACGTTAATAAGACTTTTTATGATTTAGATAACTGTTTAAAACAATTAAATTCACTTAAGAAATCACGCAATCTGAATATTTCTTTCGCACTTAACATACCTTCCCTGCTCACGCCTCTTTTAGAAGGTTTTTTATTAATAAATAAAAACATTAATGTAAAAGATGAGATTGGTTCCACTTCAACCCTGCGTCAAAAATTAGAATCACAGGATGTTGCATTTTGTATTTCCTGTCCGCCTATTGAAGGAAAAAATATCCAATGCATTTCCCTGCTAAAAGAAGAATTATTTATTATAGTGCCTAAAAAGCACCTTCTGGCTTCCAGGAAATCCATAAAGTTGGCAGAAGTTTCAAATGAACCCTTTATCAGTTTTAAAAAAAATCATGGTATAAGAGATTTGACAGAAGTATTATGTAAAGAAGCCGGTTTTGTACCAAATATCGTCTACGAAGGAGATGTGACAAATTCCCTGTTAACACTGGTACGTATTGGAATGGGCATTGCCCTGCTGCCGGGCATGCATCCTTGGAATCCCGCTCCTTCTTTTGCAGATTCGCCGGTCATGCTGCATATAAAAGATATACCCTGTTATAGGATTATTAGTCTTTCCTTTTTAAAATCCAGAAAATTTTCAAAAGCAGAGACACAATTTAAAAATTATATACTGGAACGTTTTACAGACTATCAACTGAGTCTGGAACAGCATTAAGCAGTCCTTCAAACTGCAGTACACCTGTAAAAGGGCTGTAATAAGGTTCTTTTTTCCATAATAAAAACAGCCTCCATAATATTAGAAAGCTGCACTACTGTTTATAAAAATAATAACTGCCGGCTCCTGCCGTTATTTATCATCCATACATTTTATCTTGGAAGGGCAGTCTTCGCCTTACACCTGCTGCTCCGGATTTAATTCTTTCACGATATAATTATGTCCAATCTGCCCATTCTTAAGAGCCATAAAGGATTCACTTTTCCAGAATTTTCTTTTCGAGAAAAATTATCATTTACCTTTGAATTTATTATAAACCCAGATATTTGTTCGCCAACTATTGTTGAATATCGTTTCACAATTTTCCTTTTGATACCTCTTGACTGTCAAATATATATTCCGTATAATATCCTTATAAGCATCAAACATTTGTTCTGTTTTAATATAAATCAGAAGGATGGTATATTATTATGTTTAATACTTCTTTTTCAATTGAATTTCCATCCGATAACCCCAAAAGCGGTATTCTTTACTCCAAACTTGAGACCGATGTTATTGCTGCATTTAACCGTAAGGGAAAAATTAAACCTTTATACTTTCAGTATACGGATTTATATGGAGAAAACCATAATATTAAAATTGACAGTGTTCTCTCCTCCAAGGAGGAACACTATGCAGGTCTTCCTGTCATTGTTTATTCCTGTACGGCGGTTATTGAAAATAAAAGATTGCAGTGTAATCTGCGGTATCACGTAACGGAACACTATTGGGAAATATTATATTAATTTGATTCATGGATTAATTTCAGTGTACCCAGAGAAAAAAAGACGAAACCAGTACAGTAGAAAATCAACTTCCTTTGCCGTCAGGATTACAAAGGAAATCACAGAAATAAAAAATCGAGGCGACAAGATTTGAACTTGCGACCTCTGCGTCCCTAACACAGCGCTCTAGCCAAGCTGAGCCACGCCTCGATTATTGCACTATGAAATATCTGTTGATTTTCACAGCAGTTATATAATATAATATTCTTTGCTGAAAATCAAGATAAATTTTAAATTTTTAATAATATTATAGCAGACTAAATGTTTTAACCTTTTATTGGATTTAATTTAATATTTCCCAACCTGTTATCCTGCAAATCAATTATACAGGTGGGGTTAAGGAGCCTGACATGGATATGGTACGAAATTATCAAAAAGAATTAGATAAAATACTATCTGGCCTGACACAGAGAAGTATGACTCCAAGCTTATTGCTCCATAGCTGCTGCGCACCCTGCAGCAGTTATGTATTGGAATATTTAGCAGCGTTTTTTCACATTACAATCTATTATTATAATCCGAATATTTCTTATGAAGAGGAGTACCTAAGGAGAATGGAGGAACAAAAACGCCTGATTTCAGAACTACCGGTGAAAAATCCGGTTCAATTTCTTAGCGGTGATTATGAGCCGGAGCGGTTTTACCAAATTGCCAAAGGATTAGAAGAAGTGCCGGAAGGCGGGGAACGCTGCTATAAATGTTATGAACTGCGTCTTTTAGCATCTGCAAAAAAAGCAAAAGAGATAGGGTTTGACTGCTTTACCACCACCTTATCCATCAGCCCTCATAAAAATGCGGCAAAACTGAATGAAATCGGTGAGAAGGCTGGTAAATTATATGATATTCCATATCTTTATTCTGATTTTAAGAAAAAAAATGGGTACAAACGTTCCATTGAACTCTCAAAAGAATACGGATTATACCGCCAGGATTACTGCGGATGTATTTATTCAAAAATAAATTCTGCTGCAAGGGAATAAAAACTGCCTGGCCTGATAATATCATGCTTAAAATTTTCGATTTCCAGTGCACATCTTTCTAATAATTTTAATGGAATGCTAATTTCTTATTTGTTGAAAATTATACTTTCCTATGTTAAACTGTATTCAATATTGATTGTTTAATAATACTTAGACATATTTACCTGACTTCAGTATTGATTGTTTAATAATATATCGGACACATTTACCTGACTTCCGGAATTATACAACCGTTTAAAATATACAACTGTATAAGATATACAAGGTTCAGAAAGTCACTTATTATATTCAGATACTTAAACTAATAAGCGTTTTTGAAAAATAATGTGGAGTCGGAGTGCTCCTAAACCAAAGACAGTTTAACATTATGATAAATATTTTACAAAAAACAGACAGGAGGATGTATTATGAGATGTCCCTCATGTGGTTCCGATAATTGCCACATTATAGAAGAAACGGAAACCCGTCAGAAGGGTTTTGGCTTTTTTAAAGGCTGCTGCGGTTACTTAATTCTTGGACCGGTCGGCTGGTTATGCGGATTATGCGGTATGGGCGAAGGCCATACTTCTAAAAAAGTATTTTGGGTATGCCGTAATTGCAGCAAAAAATTCAGGGTTTAATTATGGATTTATTTAATCAATCCCCTAACTCCCGGAACACATACAATTTCTGGCGCAAATGCATGATTTTTGGTGAACATGCCGGCTGCCATCAGTTACCGGAAAGAAGTTTCTTTATAGGTACTTATCAAATGCCGGTATGTGCCAGATGTACAGGTGTAATTATCGGATACATTTTTGCTTTACCGGTATCCCTGATATTTCCCTTTCCTATTCTTCTTTCAGTTTCCGGATGTATTTGTATGCTTACAGACTGGATGATTCAGGCCCTGAAGTTAAAAGCTTCTACCAATACCAGGCGATTATTGACAGGTGTACTGGGCGGTTTGGGAATTATGTCTATTGAAGTTTCTGTTATCAAATATGCAATTCATCTTGTGCAGAATTATATTTAATAGCCTTAAGGCCATTCATGCTACGGTGCATATACTAATTAAGAAGAGTTAGAAAAATGTATTTGTATTTTCATTTGATTCCCAACGTGTGAGCCGTTGGACATTAATCAGAATAGGTGCAAGATATGGGTTCAAACTATAATCTTTACCATTCATTACATTAAAATTGCATAAAATAACCGCTGCATAAGGGAAGGAGACATACAATATGCTTGAAAATAAACTGGATGAGGTATCGGATGAGGCGATTATCGCACTTATTCAAAAAAATGATTCAAATGCCATGGATTATATGTTAAACCGTTACAAGTATCTGGTTCGAAAAAAAGCAAAAGCCTTATTCCTTATTGGCGGTGATAAGGACGACTTAATTCAGGAAGGTATGATTGGTCTTTATAAGGCCATACGTGACTTTAGACCTGATAAAGATAATTCGTTCTATAGCTTTGCTGATTTATGTATTTCAAGACAAATATACAGTGCCATAAAAGCTTCCAACCGGAAAAAAAATCTTCCCCTTAATACTTATGTCTCTTTATATACCCCCGTATACAGCGAAAATACCGATATTGAAGAGAAAGAAGCCTTAGTGGATTTAATGTACGAAAATAAAATTTCAAATCCTGAAGAATTAATTATTGACAAAGAGAGTACAAGTATGTTAGAATATGAACTCGTAAGGCAATTAAGCCAGTTCGAAAAAGATGTTCTGGATCTATATTTAATGGATTATTCTTATCTTCAAATTGCAGACAAGTTAAAGAAAGAACCTAAATCCATAGACAATG
>JAATEU010000348.1 GCA_015655565.1 Clostridiales bacterium | reverse complement strand
GTAAGTGAAGACGGTAAAACGGTTCTCGATGCTGTTGTAATGGGTGATTCGGAGGAGCAATTTGCAAATATGCCGGAAGGTTTCCAATATGATTTTGTAAAAGAATATCAACTTGACAGATTAAAGTGGGCGGATTACATGGATCCTGTCCGCGGTACAACGGAAACAGCGATAGGTACGCCTGCAGTTGCCTATGCTACCTTATCCGGATATTTAACTGCTAAGAGAGATTTAACGGCCAACGAAGAAATATTAGCGGAATATCCGGATGCTTCTTTAAGATTTTACCCAACGGAAGTAACTCAGCGTAATATGGAACCGGGGGCTATTGTAACGGAAATGAAATCCAACAATTTCCTGGTTGTTCCTGAATGGTCGGAAAAGACAGAGGCCGTAATGTATTTCCTTGACTGGTTATTTGGAGCCGGAGAAAATCATGATTTATTCCAATATGGTATTGAAGGTGTTCATTGGGAATCAACAAGTGATACAACTTATAAAACCCTGGAAACGGAGGAAGAAAATAAATTTACAATGCCTGGCTACTCCTTCACCTGGAATCCTGTTTATGTTTGTTATGATGATGAAATAGCAGCTGATCCGGAAGTAAAAGCATGGTATGATTATATGTTGGACGAATCTTCTTATACGCCTAGTTTAATAAGCGGTTTTACTTTTAATACGGCGCCGGTAGAAACAGAAGTTGCTAACGTAACTGCATTAGCAAGTGAATTATTATTGCGCCATGCCCTGCATGGTACTGATACGGAAGCAGTGATTGCTCAATATAATGCCGATGCAAAAGCGGTTGGGTTGGACACAATCAGAGATGAATTAAAGAAACAGCTTCAAGAATTCTTAGATATGAAAAACTCCATAAACTAAATAAATTAATATACGGATATTCATTTGTATATATGAAAAAACCGGTACCGAGAGAAACAAAAGTTTCATTTGGTACCGGTTTTTGTTTAAATTGGATTAAAGTATTTAATGGGGCCTGGAACCAGGCTCATTTTTTATAATATTTACTATTGAAACAGATAAATATCTCTCCAGACTTGGAAATTTGCTTCTTCCGGGTTTTCTTCCATATGGCTATGCTTATCAAAAATAATTGTTTTACGTTTATCCGGCTCGTATTTTTCCCAGGTAAAATCAAGATGTCCGTTTGGATTTCCAGTCCTGGCAAAATTCACCCATGCCGTATGCATTTCCCTAATTAATTTGTCCTTTATTTTTTTTGAAGTACCTGCCCACGCTTTGCCAAAAAAACCGATTGTATCCATTGTATTTAATGTGAGTGGCACCTCACAGCCGTGCATGGCATTGAATCCTGTTAATTTCAGCAATACAGGTGCATAATCAAACCGGTACATCCAAACATCATTATATTTGCTTTGTCCATCTGCAACCTTAATGGAATCTACCAAAAATGCACGGTCTTTCGCCAACAGATTCAATTGGTTCCTCAGATTCCCCTTTTTATTATACAGTTTGTAAAGTTCAGGTAACTTCTCCTCACAATGATTAAACCGGCACATCGTTTCAACCATTTCCCATGTGTGTGGAAACCACTTCATCTGCATGAACAGGCTTCCTTCATCATGATTTGTTCCGATAATCAGCTTTACGCCGTCTGCATTTCCTTTTGCGGCTGCATAAACGGCACTTTCCGGAAGCAGATCATCTATAACCGGTCCCTGTTGAAAAATACCCGGGTATAATCTGCAGATATTTGCCTGAATATATTGAGATGGATTTTTCATCGTTTGTACTTCCATCTCACGCAATCTTGAAACAGTTTCGGGTATCAGATTCATCTGTTCCAAGAAAACATCCATATTATATTTCGTAGAATTTTTTGAGTGCACACATCCCGGTAAACCGCTTTCACTGATTGCCTTATGGAAAAGTCCTTTTGCAGAAGGTGCCGCAAGAAGATTACATACACTTGATCCTCCTGCACTCTCACCCGCAATTGTTATATTGTTCGAATCGCCGCCAAATGCTTCTATATTTTCCTTAACCCATTTTAATGCCATTATCTGGTCGGATAATCCACAGTTTGAATCAAAACGATCTTTATCATAAATGGTAAAGTCATAGAATCCGAGTACACCCACGCGATAATTGAAGCCTACATATAAAATACCGTCCTTTGCAAATGCGCTTCCGTTATAAGTCGGATCACTGCATTCCCCAACACTAAATCCACCTCCATAAATCCATATAAATACCGGAAGTTTTTTCTTTTCATTATCGGGACGCCAGATATTCAGATATAAACAGTCTTCGTTTTCCTGGACTTTTATGTATTTCGGTGCTCTCCTGGATGCTAAAGGACTAAATTGTATTGGTTTATTCCCATGTTTTTTGCATTCCTTTGTTCCCATCCAATTTTCACACTCCAGGGCCCTTCGGAACCGGAGTTCATCAACCGGAGGTTTTGCAAACGGTACGCCAAACCATTTATTCAATCCATCCTCCTTAAATCCTTCTACTGTACCATATATTGTTTGGACTTTTGTATCCATAAAAACCAGCCTTTCTTATAAATGCTCTTTTATTTTCTAATTCATTATAATACTCATGTGTTGCTTATTTTCTTAAATATAGTATAATCTTGATAACAAATCAATTACCAGTTTTAAAATTATGTGGCGTAATACTCATTTATATAAGATGTGTGTAATATTTTAAAAGGAGAAATTAATCTATGGAGAAGAAAAGAGAGCTCAGATTTCAAAAAACGCATAAGAGCATACGGGAGGTATTTAAATTTCTGATGCTTCAAAAAGATTTTAAAAGTATTAAAGTAAAAGAGTTAAGTGAATTAGCCAATATCAACCGGAAAACATTTTATCTGCATTACAATTCCATTGAAAATTTACTTATGGAGCTTGAAACAGAAATAGCAGAACAATTATTGGAAATTCTGCGCAGAGAACCATCTCTTGTTACTTCCTATCAGATAAGTGACCTTTGCAGGGCTATGAATGTAATGCTGAATGAAAATTATGAATTACATATGCGGATAATTGCTTCTGATAGATGTCAATTTTTTGTTGAAAAAGTTCAGGAACTCATCATTGATGAATTTTTGCCCGAATGGGAAAACGTAGCTGAAATGAATACATCCGACTTTAAATTAATTGCGTTTGGTATTGCTAATGGCATTATGAGTATATACCGCATGAATTATAATCAGAACCTGGGGCTTTCTCTGGAGCAAGTAGCGGAACTGGCCGACAAGGTCATTAGCATCCAGCGTCATAAATAATTTGTTTGGAACAGCTTTTTTAAATATTAAATAGGATAAACCGAATTCATTTATTAGAAATAGCTAAAATATTGTTGAAATTTAAAAAAAACTATAAAAACTATCCAAATATATATTGACATTGCATAACTGACATGTTAGCATGTTATATAGCTTACTAACATGTTAATAAGATGGAGTAACATGTCAGCTTGCAATGTCTTTTACACTATTACAGGAGGTATTTTTATGGATGCTGTTAATGTTATTATTGGTATCATTATGATCCTGTCATTTTTTGGATTAGTTTGGTACTGCGTAAAGGGGTATAACCTCATGGTAGGATTCTTCGTCATGTCTGTATTATGGACAGCATTTGCATTGATTGGAAATGCAATTGCACCAAACTCAGCCATAGAGGAGAAATCGGTGATTGATGTTCTTACGAATGTCTTTCAGACGGGTCCTGAAAACTATGGCAAATCAATTCTCGTTAATGTTTTCTTTGGGGCGTTTTTTGGAAGAATATTGATTGACACCGGAATTGCAGCAACTTTAATTCGCAAGGTGGTAGAACTTGGAGGTGATAAACCAAGAATCACCATGTCACTTTTATGTATTGTTACAGCAGTTATTTTTACATCCATGACAGGTATCGGACCGGTTATTTCCATTGCCGTAATTGTATTGCCTATCATGCTTTCTCTGGGAATTCCTTCTCCTATCGCCATGTTCTCTTTCATGGGATCTATTATGGCGGGAATTTTCGGGAATCTTGTTAACTTCAAGCAGTATCAGGCTATTTTTGCTACTGCAAATGAAAGTTATACCAGCTATGACTATAATACATATTTTATATTTGGAATAATTGCTATGATTGTTTCACTGGTTGTTGTACTAATTGTGGCTAACATTTCAATGAACAGAAAAAAGACTTCCTATGCATGGGCAGCCACATCTGATGCAGGAAATACGGCAGACGCACCTGCAATTTCATGGATTTCTGTAATTCTTCCGGTTATCGGTGTTGTTGCATTCAAGGTACCAATTATTTTTGGATTTATTTTTTCAGGCTTGTTCGCTTTATTGACCTGCAGAAAATTAAAGGGCGGTTTTGCCAATGTGTGCAGAATGCTTTCAAAACAGTTTTCAGACGGAGCTGTCGATGTGGCGCCAATGGTAGGATTTTTGCTAACCTTAGCCATGTTTAATAACGCGGCAAATTATGCTTCTCCCTATTTTAAAATTCTGCTGGGCGAGGCAATACCTAAGAGTGCGTTAATGTTATGTATCGCGTTTGCTTTTTTAACACCACTTGGCTTCTTCCGCGGGCCTATGAATCTGGTTGGATGCGGCGCGGCAATTCTGGCCGTGGTTGTATCAATAGCAGCCTGGCCGGTACAATTTTTGTATCCTTTATTTGCAGTTACAACGGTTGCACCTCAGCATCTGGATGTTACCCAGTCCTGGGTTGCATGGGGCTTTGGATATACGAAGGTGTCCACTAAGGATTATATGAAGATGTCCATACCGGCAGGGTGGATTATCGGCGTTATTCTTTGTTTCATTGTATATATTATGTACGGTAATTTGGTTTAAATAAAAGTTGTATAACAAACCGGCTGCTGCACTTATGCAGGAGCCGGTTGTTCAAACTTTAGTGAAATTTGATTCAGATAACAGGGAGGAAAAACATGGGCAGAATGGTTAGAATGGGTATTGATGTAGGGGGAACGCATACAAAAGCGGTTGCAATTGATAATGAAACCCATGAAATTATAGGAAAATCGTCCGTGAAGACCACGCATGATGATTCGAGAGGTGTAGCTGCCGGTGTTGTAAAGTGTTTTCAAAACTGCTTACAGGAAAATAACATTAAACCGGAAGACGTGGTGTTTGTTGCACATAGTACAACTCAGGCAACGAATGCACTGATTGAAGGGGATGTTGCACAGGTTGGGGTCATTGGTATGGCCAAAGGCGGTTTGGAGGGCTTTTTAGCCAAAAAACAGACAAAATTACAAAATATTGATTTGGGAAATAACAAAGAGATAAAAATGTTTAACAGTTTTATAAATACGAAGAAAATGACGGAAGAATCCGTGCTGCAGGCAATCAATAATCTTAAAGGAATGGGAGCACAGGTTATTGTTCCTTCCATGGCGTTTGGTGTGGATGACGGCAGACCTGAGAAAATGGTTTATGAAGAGGCGGAGAAAGAAGGCATCCCTACCACCATGGCGTCGGATATCACGAAATTGTACGGACTGACCAGAAGAACGAGAACAGCAGCCATTAATGCAAGTATTCTTCCTAAAATGTTAGATACAGCCAATTCGACGGAACAGTCCGTCAGGGAGGCGGGAGTTAATGTTCCTCTGATGATAATGAGAGGAGATGGCGGCGTTATGGAAATCAGTGAAATGAAGAAACGTCCGGTACTTACCATGCTTTCAGGTCCGGCCGCCTCAGTTATGGGGTCTTTGATGTATTTAAGAGCTTCTAATGGTGTATATTTTGAGGTAGGAGGAACCACCACCAATATCGGTGTCATTAAAAACGGCCGGCCGGCCATTGATTATTCTGTCGTTGGCGGCCACTCTACCTATATCAATTCTCTGGATGTACGGGTTCTTGGTGTGGCCGGAGGTTCTATGGTTCGTGCCGATAAAAATGGAATCCTTGATGTCGGACCAAGATCTGCCCATATAGCAGGATTGGATTATGCGGTATTTACGGCTCCGGAAAAAATCAAGGGACCGCAGGTTGAATTCTTCTCACCAAAACCGGGTGATCCGGCAGATTATGTTTCTATCCGGCTGGAAAATGGAGAGAGAATTACGATTACGAATTCCTGTGCGGCTAACGTGCTTGGACTGGTGAAGCCGGAGCATTTCTCCTATGGCAATACGGAAGCTGCCGGAAAGGCCATACAGGCATTAGCTGATTATTGCGGGACAACTGCCGAAGATATTGCAAAACAGATTATGGAAAAGGCGTATGCAAAGATTGAACCGGTAATTCTCTTCCTTGCGGAAAAGTATAAATTAGAGAAAGACCAGATTTCATTAGTTGGCGTCGGAGGGGGTGCAGCTTCCCTGATTGTTTATTTCGCAGAAAAAATGGGATTAAAGTATAGTATTCCTGAGAATGCAGAGGTCATTTCCTCCATTGGTGTAGCTTTGTCCATGGTAAGGGATGTGGTGGAGCGTATCATTCCTTCCCCTACCAAAGAGGTGATCAGTTCTATTAAGATGGAAGCTATGAATAAAGCAATTGAAAGTGGAGCAACACCGGAAAGTGTGGAAATTCATATTGATATTGATCCGCAGACCTCCAAGGTAACGGCAATTGCCACCGGTTCCACGGAGGTAAAAACCACTGACCTTTTAAAGGAATGCAGTGAAGAAGAGTTAAAGCAGTTAGCCGCGAAAGATATGCGTATTTCAATTGAACAGACGCAGTTGTTGGAAAAGACCGGGTATGTCTATATTTTTGGTGAAAAGGAAAAAGAAGGGGAACCTGGTGCAATCCGTATTCTGGATACCAAGGGATTCATTAAGGCCCAAAGAGGCCGCGCCATAGCAATCAAGACAACGGCAGGCGAATATCTGAATGCAGTGAAAAAGCTATGGGGAAATATGGCTGTTTATCAGACAGAACTTATTGCCAGGCCGGATTATTATCTGTGTATAGGTGCCCGTGTCCTGGATTTTACAGCATCCGATTTTGAACAGCTGGAGCTGTTAATGGATATTGAAATTTCAACTCTTGAACCTGATGCAGAAGTCATTGTCGTAGCTGCCAATATCAAGCAGAGTTAAGGCAAAAAAGGTGAAACATATTTTTTGCCAGCCTGATTTGTATGGGTGCAGGGGGCACGCAGATTGGAGTTGAAGGCGGTATATATTTTGTAATTTGTGTTGCAAATGATTGGAAAGTGGAGGAAGTATGCAGGAGCAATTAAGTTTAGGAAAAATGATTCTTAATTTGTTACAGGTGGAGGATGAAACCTGGGGATTGTACGCCTTTTCAAGGGAACTTTTAAATAGGCGCATACTGCCGGATAAAAAAACTGAGATGATTGCCAATGCAATGGTATGCGGCAGGGAATATGCGCAGCGAATCATCCGGGAATACGGAGGTACAGATGTATGCACTATTGCTGAAAAATTAAAATTAAAGGTTGAGTTTCAGAATACTTTAATGACGGGAAAACGTGTTTTGTTTGCCCGCCATACCCCCCCGGACAAAATAGAAATCATGGAAGAACCTGTGCACCAGGCAGTTCGGTTCATTTCGGAAGAAAATCCAATTCTGGTTGAACTTTTCCGGCAAGATGGTATAATGAATACTATCTTGGGGCATGAAATTTTTCATTTTGTAGAAGAACAGTTTGAACAGGAAATATATACACGGACTGAAAAAATACTATTATGGAATTTTATTGGTTTTAAAAACTATTCTACGGTACGTACCCTGGGCGAAATCGGAGCAATGGCATTTACAAGGGAACTGAATAAACTGAACTATTCTCCTTTTATTCTGGATGTTCTTTTGTATTTTGGCTACGATTCTACCGGCGCCGGGAAAATTTATCGTGACGTTTTAGGAATGAGTACAGGAAGGTGTAGAGAAACAGTTGAAGATTATTAATAATAGTAATTCGTTGAATGATGTAACTTATAACAAAATAAGGGAAGATATTATGAATATGACGCTGGAGCCGGGAATGGATGTCAGCGTGCAGAAGCTTTCCGAACGCTACGGTGTCAGCAGGACACCGGTACGCGAAGCGGTAGTTCGTCTTCAACAGTCAGGGCTGGTGGAAATATATCCTCAGCGAAAAACCGTAGTATCCAAAATTGATCTGCAAAGAGTTCGTGAGGAGTGGTTTATTCGGACTTCACTGGAATCTGCCGTGGTAGATGAATTTATCCGTAAGTGCAGTGAGCTGGTAGCGGATACCATGCAGGAATTGATAAAGAAACAGAAAAAGTATCTGGGTAAAGAATATTTCAGAGAATTTTATTGTAAGGATAACCGTTTTCATCAACTTATTTTTGAGACGGCAGGAGAGGAACTTTCCTGGCTTACCATTGAAGATGTAGCCTCTCATTATAATCGTATCCGACTATTGTATGGTAAGATGAGAGGTGTGGAACAATCTGTTATTGATAAACATGAAAAAATGGTTGCGGCGGCCCGCAAGCGGGATGCGGAAGCGATGCGCAAAGTTGTTATAGATTACTCCGATAATTTGCTGGAGCAGGTAAAAAGCATGTCAAAGCAATATCCACACTTTTTTCAAATGAATTCAACCAGATAACTGGATAAAAGAACAGTAATAAAAGAATGAAAGAATCTTTTGTCAATAAAGGCAATGGTACTGCAATTGAATGAACGGGAAAGTATCTTGATTATTTATCCGATTCATATTTATGTCCATTATTTGAATCGGTTATTGCTGTTTATGGATGCGCTTGCCCCTTTGATTTTGCAGATGGCAGGAAAGGAGCATTTATATGATTGAACTTGTCTTTGGAGAAAGTCCTGCCGGCGCATTAAAACTGGCAAAATCGATTAAACAGGGAGAACGTTTATCTGGTGCAATTGCTGTGCTTGGCGGCACTAAAAAGGAACAGCGTGAAGTAAAGAAGCTTCGTAACTGGCCTGGTATGACTATGGAAGGCAGTTCAAGGGATGTTGAAGCATTAACACTTACATTGGATATTGGTGATATTTCAGATATGGATACCGGCATGAACAAACGCAAAAAGCTACTTGATGGTCTGTTTGCAGATTTTCCAGAGGTGTCTGATGAAATATGGAAAACTAGTCAGTATGCCCTGACGCGGATTCAGGAAGCGAGAACGACGCTGGAACATATAAGGATGTGGATATGCACCAGCGATCCTGTGGAAGTGTGTGGTATGTATTTTGTGTGCCACTTGATGTTAGAATCGCAGACACCACTTTCCGTGGTGCGTGTTCCAAAGCAGATTGAGAAAGATAACAGTATTGTTTATTATCGCAGCATCGGAGAAATAGCTGCGGAAGAATTTGGAGCATTCACAGAATATGAGGAACATCCCTATTCGGGATTAGTAAAACAAAGAAGTGAAAAGTAAATAAGTAAAAAGTAAATAAGTATATTTTTTTATCTTTCTATAGAGGATTGGATGGGTGAAATTATTACAGACCATTAAATATAAAAAATCTTTTGCAAACTAATGACTTTAGCATAGTGTTATAGTTTGTGATGAATAAATAGAGTTTAGATTGCACATAAGGAAGTGAAATTTATACTTAAAATCGGTGATTTTTCCACCCTGTCAAAGATAAGTATTTTTATGCTTCGGCACTACAATGAAATAGGATTACTCATTCCAGCCCATATTGACGAATTTACAAGTTACCGCTATTATAGCGAAGAACAGCTTCCTATAAGGGCCTTGATAAAAGTTCGCCGCTTTTCAGATTTAATATAGCGATTAAAGAGCTTCCCAAAAGAAATGTGATAAGCTACCGCAGTACGATTGCCGCTACGGTGGGGAGGGTATATTGTGGAAGAAGCTGTCCGAAGAAATCGCGGCGCAGAACGTACAGTTTGCCAATCCGTGCTACAATATTGCGCTCTTCCATATGAAGGGTTTGTCGAACATGGAATTGACGCAGAAGTTCAGAGAGCTATTGTTGGGAAATACCAGAATATAGACACGATTCAATTTAAGAGTGTTGACCCGATAACTCTCCCGAAACCGAAACTGACCCGGACAACCTGATTACAGAAGTATGCTTTCCCATAAATAGCAAATAGCATTTTCCTTTTCATCGCTGCCGATAAAGGCAGCGGTTTTTTGTTGCAAAAATTTTGTTTTTAATTATTGACGCTAGTACAATGCAATACTGTACGCTTGGAACAAAGAGAAAAGGAGGTATATAGAATTGGACGCAATTTTAGTCAGCAATCTATCAAAAGTTTATAAAAGTGGCAAAAAGGCACTTGACAATTTAAGCATTAATGTTTCCGCGGGAGAGATATTCTCTTTGTTAGGGCCGAATGGGGCAGGTAAATCAACGTTAACGGATTGCTGTACTGATTAATCCATTTACCCATGTTATTAATAGCCTTCGGATGCTGACACAAGGGAATACGATTGATTGGTTCCAACTGCTATCTGCGGGAGGACTTTTATTTATCTTAGGTACAGTCAGCTTTATAGTAGCTGTTTATTCCTTAAAGAGGGATAGTCGGTAATTTTTTCAACAGACCTCTAAAAACACGGCGCGTAAAGGCAAATTGATAGGCCATGTCCCTTGACTGGCTGGATAAGCGTAGCGGCAGGGATGTATCTCCAAAATCCCAAACTTTACTAAGTGTTTACAGTGAAATGATAGATGTATTTTTTTACGGATGTTACCATATGATTTGTAAACAGATGTAAATATTTTGATGGAGGTTGAGATTATGAAGAGAGAAAAGAGTTTACCGAAGATACTTCTGTGTAATTTAGCTGCAGGACTTATGATAGCAGCTGTAAGTATTACGGCACAAAATGTATATGCTGAAAATTATACGGATACGGCGCCTTACATACAGCCGGCGGAGTCAAACGGAAGCGATATTTTGTTTGATAATACTCACGCTCAGACAGCGGGGGCAGCAGACTGGGTAATTGATGGTGGTTTTTCTGATTATGCAACAGCCCTGGCAAATGAAGGATATTATGTGACGGAACTTAGAAAAAATTCTGAAATAACATATGCGGACTTACAAAATTATGAGGTCTTTATTATCCCGGAAGCAAATATTCCTTACAAAGCAACAGAACAGGCAGCGATACTCCAATATGTTGAAAATGGTGGAAGCGTATTTTTTATAGCAGACCACTATAATGCGGATAGGAATAAGAACAGATGGGATGCAGCGGAAGTTTTTAATGGTTATAGAAGAGGAGCGTTTACAAATCCTGCATTGGGGATGAGTACAGAAGAAGCAAATTCGGATGCTATGGATGGCGTAATAAGTGATGATTGGTTAGCAGAAAATTTTGGCGTTCGTTTTAGATATAATGCGATAGGTGATGTTGATGCAACCCTTATCATTGATTCCGGTGAATGCTTCGGAATAACCGAAAATGTTTCCGCTGTTGCTATGCATGCCGGTTCAACAATTGCAATTACGGATCCGGCAATTGCAAAAGGAATCGTTTACTTACCGGATAATTTAACTTCCGGTGCTAAATGGTCCGGTGCAGTTGATGCCGGAGTATATAACGCAGGCGGTGTTGATGAAGGTGCGTATGTGGCGATAGCAAAAGTTGGTCAGGGAAAAGCAGCTTTTATCGGAGATTCATCAGCAGTGGAGGATTCTAGCCCTAAGTATAAAAATGAAGAGACGGGTAGAACAAAAACAACTTACGATGGTTTTTCTGAAGATGACGATGCAACTTTTTTATTACAGTTAACAGATTGGCTGGCAGAACAGGAAAATTATACAGACTTTTTAAATACTGGAATTACATTAGATTCTGTTACCACTTTGTATAGCTATGAAACACCTGCATTATCTGCGGAACCGGAAACGGAACCTTGGGCAACTCCTTCCCCTTCTTATAAATGGTATGATGAGTCGACATTTAAATCAGGCTCATATGGATATGTTAGTGATAGCAGTGGTGATGAAACTACAGATACCTATACTTTAGGAATTCCCCAAACAGTAGTGACAGGACAGGAGTTGCCACTGACCGTTTATTTTTCCGGTTTAGAAACGAATACAACCTATAGTGGGTTTTCTGTTGGCGCTTACTTAAGTGGTGGTACACAGATTGCGAAGTTTACGAGTGTCAACGGAATATTGCCATCAACGAATGGATATAGTGATGAATTCTCTGTAACAACAGACAGCAACGGAGATGCATCCCAAAATATGATTTTTGTTGTGGATGCTGCGGCAACGGGAACTTTCAACATGAGATTAAAACAATCAGGGACAACATTATTAACAGAATCCTGCAGTATTTCGGAGAGTTCGTCTTCAACGGGCGTTACATATGAAATTTATCATCCTGTAGAAATAGATGCAGGAATGGAAACAGCAATAACTATAACTATAAATAACCTCGCTGCTAATGAAACCGTATCATTATTAAAAGCAGGCAGTTATTTGAGCGGCGGTACACAAATAGCTATGTTTTCCATTGACGGTACTACATGGACTGGCAGCTATGGGTATTCAGGAACATTTTCAATGACTGCCGGCGGCGATGGAAATGCAACAAAGACAATTCTTATGAAAGTGCAAGATGGAGTCAGTGGAGATGCGTCACTTAGAATTAAAAAAGGTACTGCAAATATGGTAACACAAACGATTACCATTCGTTAAATAGTCTATCGAAAATAAAAATAGAACGTAAGGAGTTAGTAGGTTGAAAAGAAAAGCATTTTTCAACCGGCAAAAAGCACG
>JAATEU010000474.1 GCA_015655565.1 Clostridiales bacterium | reverse complement strand
TGTTATTACGTTCTATCTCATTTTCTTTTAATTCATCGGCTAAAATATCAATGGTCTGCGCCAGGTCCCCTATTTCATCCCTGCGGGTTATATCAGTTTTACTGTTATATTTACCATCAGCCAGTTCCAAGGCAGTATTGCGCATTTTTGATATGGGGTTAGATAACCCTTTGGCAAATACAATTGCAATAATGAAGGAAATAAACAGTGCAACCCCAACACTTAAAAATATAAGGTGCATGCTGCTTTGTATTATCTCTTCCTGATCCTTTACTTCCGATCTCAATAATACGGCGCCTACCACTTCCCCATTAATACTTACAGGCATGCCTATAATAGCGGATACGCCTCCAAATTCTTCATAGTAGCCGCTTGCGGACTTTACCCGGTTCTGAAATGCAGCTTGAATGACCTCAACACAATCCTCCGGCAGTTCCACATCCTGGAGATTTACATTCTCTAAATTTTTATTCATCGGATTGGCTGCATCGGAGTTTGATATGGTCCAGATATCAGGTTTGTCCGCATCTAATTCCTCTAAAATTTCCAAATACTCTAAATAATTTTCTTCTTCGTCATTCACAATAATTCCGCATAATGTATCAGATATACGTGTAGCCTGTTTTAATAGCTTACTTTGGTAATTATCCATGGTATTGGTTTCATATAAATTCATAAATATCAGTCCGACAAGTACAGCCAATACTGTAAGCATTATTGCATAATTTATGTAAACCTTTAGAAAAAGCCGGTTTCTCACCCTGCCCTTATTCTTTTTTTCCATTTCAGCTCCCGTTATGTAGTCTAATATTATTCTGCAATTTCAAATTTATAACCAACGCCCCATATGGTTTTTATATTCCAGTCAGGATGTTCCACCGTATCAAGTTTTGCCCTGAGACGCTTTATATGTGAATCTACCGTACGGCTGTCACCAAAATAATCAAAACCCCATAAACTATCTAATAAATTATCCCTGGTAAAAACCTTATTGGGATTTTTTGCCAAAGTCCACATGGTCTCAATTTCTTTTTTTGTTAAAGACATCTTCGAACCATTAATATGTAAGGTATACTCATCCAGGTTGATTATCATATTACAAATCGATATAATGTTTCCGGTTTTCACGTCGTCCTTATCCGTCCGTGTCATTCTTCTTAAAACCGCCCTGAGCCGTGCCATAACCTCACTTGGACTGAAAGGCTTTACAATATAATCATCAGCACCGATATCCAGACCCATAATCCGTTCAAAATCTTCGCCCCTGGCTGTGATCAGGATAACCGGTACATTGGATTTCGCCCGAATCTTCCGACACACCTCATAACCGTCCTCTTTGGGCATCATTACGTCTAACAGTACAGCTGCCGGATTATATTGTTCAAACAGACGGAAGGCTTCCTCTCCATCATAAGCAGTTACCGGCTCCAATCCTTCTTTCTTTGAATAAGTAGATAATACATCCGTAATATCATGATTATCATCAACGATTAAAATATATTGCATGGTGTTCTCCTCCAAATAAATCAAGCAATTATAAGCTTTTGTAAATTGAACCATTATACAGTCTGCCGGAAAATGTTTTTTATCTTCCGGCAAAAGACAACGTTTTTCCAACCTGCATCCGATTATAGAAAGTGTTTTTACTTCCTGATAACATAACTTATCGGAAATTGTCTTTTGATATAATATAACTTAATAATATAACTTATCTTTTGTTTATAAATATTATAGCTTATTTGATTGGTTAAAAACAAGAGTAACTAGAACAATAAATATTAAAATCTCCTTAAATTCTTAATTTTTTTTTAAGTTGATGCCATGTTTCTGACAAAAACTAGTATTATAGTTATTTTATGATAGACGAGTGGGAAAAATTCTTTTATTATTTTAATGTCTGTAAATACAGACAATTTGGTAAAAAGTAACAACTTGGAGGACAATGCCATGAAAAAATTTTTATTAAAAAAGTGTCTGGTGACACTTGGCTTGTATTTATTCTTCACTGTAATTATACCTTTTCCTGTTGCAGGTAATAATATTGTTGCCAAAGCATCCAGCATCAAAGAAGAGCAAAATGCAATTAAGCTGAATGTGAAAAGCAAATCCCTTGTAAAAGATACCACATATGCGTTAAAAATTTACAACATTTCAGACAGCCATAAGGTATCCTACAAATCGGCTTCCACTTCTATTGCAACCGTAGATAATACGGGTGTTATTACGGCAGTAGATTTCGGAACAGCAATTATTACCGTAACCGTTAAGGATGGACTTAAAACAACTGCTGCTTTAGAATGTGAAATAACAGTGGGTCCTCCTGCAATCAGCATTAAACTGATTAAGTCTGAAGTAACTTTGCCAGTTGGAGGCAAAACTTCTTTAACTGCAATTTTAAAACCAAATAATACGGTGGAAGAAGCCAAATTTTCCAGTAATGATTCAACAATAGCCAACGTCAGTATCGGCGGAAGAATTACTGCAAAAACGACGGGTGTCACTTATGTATTTGCTTCAATAGGCAATGGTAAATATGATATGTGTAAAGTAACAGTGACCGAAAAAAATAATAATACAAACACGGAATAAAAAAGCCGGTACGGCTAATTGAAATGAATTCATAAGAACTGTCAGGAATCAAATTCGGATTCCTGACAGTTCTTTTTTTACCCTCAAAGCCCATTTCTAAGGCTTTGAGAACTTATAAACTAATAGCAGAATATAAAATTGAACATAGAAAATACATATTAATTCTTACTGAAAAAATGATTTTTATCAGGGCCTTTCAGCTCCAGACAAAAAAAATTACACCCTCTAAGTCTATTATTCATTTTGTACTTCATCCGGCACATCCGGCACTTTATCCATTTCCTCATTCTGCACTTCATTCCGGGTTAAGTTCACTTCTTTTTTTGCAGCTTCCGCAGTAAATTTTGATTTAATTGCCTCCATGAAATTAAATCCTGTTATCGCTTCAATTGTTTCCGGAAGCTGGCTTACTATATCCGTTACATATCCGGAAACCTTTGCTGCACCTTTTAAGGAGCCTTCCCCGTTTCCGCCGTTATCAATAATAACAATCTTTTCTGTTTTTGATAACGGTTCTGCTATGGCACAAGCAATCTCCGGTAATCTTTCAACAATCATCTGTGTAACCGCCGCATCATTATATTGCTTATATGCTTCCGCCTTCTTCTCCATGGTAGCGGCTTCTGCGCTACCTTTGGCCAGGATGGCTGCGGCTTCTGCTTCACCTTTGATACGGATTGATTCCGCCTCTGCTTCCGCTTTTACCTTAATGGACATACTGAAAGCTTCCGCTTCTTTTAATTCAGAATACTTCTGTGCGTCTGCCTGTTTACTGATTTTATACATATCGGCATCCGCCTGTTTATTAACGGTTGCAAGAAGTTCTTTCTCACGTCTGCTGGCTTCTTTTTCCTGTATTTCCGTTTCTTTTTCTTTTTTGGTTAATTCAACCAGCATGGCTGTTTCCGTAACTTCTTTTGCTACCTTATTTTTCTCTATTTCGTATGCTGAGTCAGCTCTTGCCTTAGAGGTTTCCTGTTCTTCACGATAGGCCTGGATTTTTAATTCCTTTTCTTTATTGGCTTCCGCAACTTGGGTTTCTGCTACAATCTTTGCTTCTTCACCCAGCCTTTCCGCTTCCGATACTTTAACCTTCGTCTCTCTTAAGGCGTCGGCTTCCGCAATTGCAGCATTCTTTTTAACCTCTGCAATTCTTGGTTTACCTAAAGCTTCCAAGTACCCGTTCTTGTCGGATATGTCACGAATGGTAAATGCCTTTAACTCCAACCCCATACTGGAAAGACCTACTGCCGCCACTTCCTGAACCTGGGAAGCAAACTTTTCACGGTCTTTATAAATTTCTTCCACTGTCATTTTGGATATAATTTCACGTAATTTACCCTCCAAAACATCTTTAGCGGTATCTTTAATAATATCAATTGTCTGCTGTTCCCG
>JAATEU010000469.1 GCA_015655565.1 Clostridiales bacterium | reverse complement strand
TGTTATTACTGCAGATCAAGAAGAAGTGTTATCTGCAATACCGGATTTGCAAATCAGAATCCTCATTGTACTGATTGTTATCTACATAATATGTATTACTATTGTATATTCTATTGGTAATTCAATTACAAAACCTATAATAAATACGGTAAAGCATGCCGAAAAAATAGCAAACCTGGATATTAAAGATAACGCTTTACAAGTATACCTGAATAAAAAGGATGAAACCGGAACCTTATCAAAGGCTTTACAAAGTATATCAAACAGCCTTAGGGAAATTATCAGTGACATTAATAATTCTTCAGAACAATTGGCGGCTGCCTCGGAAGAATTAACAGCTACTACGGAGCAATCCGCCACAGCTTCGGAAGAAGTATCCACAACTGTTGAGGAAATAGCAAGAGGTGCTTCCGATCAGGCAAAGCATACGGAGGAGGGTTCCGTGAAAGCCTATGTTTTGGGGAAAACCATTGAAAAAGACCAGAATTATCTTATGGAATTAAATACTGCTACACAAAAAGTCGTAGAAGTACTTAAGAAAGGATTAAAGGAAATTGAATTTCTTTCAAGGAAAACGGAAGAGAATAATGAAGCCTCTAAGAATATCCGTGAAGTGATATTAAAAACAAATGAAAGTTCAAATAAAATCGGGGAAGCCAGCAATGTCATATCCTCCATAGCGGACCAAACGAATCTTTTAGCGCTGAATGCTGCCATAGAAGCAGCCAGGGCAGGTGAGACAGGAAAAGGTTTTGCAGTCGTGGCCGAAGAAATCAGAAGACTGGCCGAACAATCGGCGGCTTCCACTATGGATATAGATGAGATGGTTAAGGAACTGCAAAATAATTCACAGGATGCTGTTAAGACAATTGAAGAAATGTCATCCGTGATTAAAGAGCAGACAGATAGTGTCATGAACAATAAAAGTAGTTATATGGCAATCGCTGAAGCTATGAAAGATGCAGAAAGTGTTGTAAACCAATTAAATGTTTCCGGAAAAGAAATGGAAAAAATGAAAAATGATATATTGGATACTCTGCAAAACCTTTCTGCCATTGCAGAAGAAAACTCAGCCTCGACACAACAGGTAACGGCATCCTTGGAAGAACAGACTGCTTCGGTGCAAGAGATTGCAAACGCCAGTGAGGGATTAGCAAACATGGCGCAGGATCTTCAGACAATTATTAAGAAATTTAAAATTTAAGATTTTTCTAATAAGATTATTTTAATTTGTTAAAGGCTAAAGAATTGGATTTTATTATTTAGCCTTTTCTTTAAAGCCAGGTATTGCCCAAAAAACTTTAGTATATTGTCCATATCCATTGACCTTTTTCATTGTATCTAGTAAAATCGAATATAGAATAATTCTATCGAACGGATTGATAAAGTATTTTAAGTAACATAGGAGGTGGATATATGGAAAGTAATATACTATCCGGCGGACTGGAAGACCTAAATGGGATAAAAGGTATAATATTGGAGCTAAATAGTTATAAGGATAAGAATGATATCTTAGTAACGGAAGAATCAAAGTTGGAAAAAACCATAAAAAACAAAGAAAAAGCGATTACTGATGAAATTGCAGGTACAATAAAGAAACGTAAGGATGAAATTGAAGCGACTTATAATGACCAGATTGAAAAGACGCGTGCCAGGATGAAAAAAATCCGAAGCAAAAAAGAAAAATCAAGAAGTGCTAAAGTCACGGAACGTATAGAAACAGAAACCATTCAGCTAAGTGAAGAATACAGACAGTTGGTATTGGAAAGTAAAGCAATTTTTAAACAAAATAAAATACCTGCTTTTTATAATTCCAGGTTATTTTATGCATTATTCATGCCAAAGGGAATAGGGGATATCGCTATTATTATCATGACTTTGATAGTAATTCTGATAGTAATCCCATGTACAGTTTACTTTTATATACTTCCTGAAGAAAATATGATTTATCTGATTTTAGTATATTTTATTACCGTGATTTTCTTCGGCGGTATTTATATGCGTATTGACAACAACACGAAGGAAAAACACATTGACTCGTTTAAAAAGGTTTATCGAATCCGTTGCCAAATCCATGAAAATAAAAGAAGAAGAAATAAAATCAAAATAAGTATATTAAGTGATAAGGATGAAAGCCAATATGGACTGGAAAATTTCAATCAGGAATTATCTGAACTGGATCAAGAGTTAAAATCGATTACGGAACAAAAGAAAGAGGCAATGGTTGCTTTTGAGAATACGACCCGCTTTGTAATCGGGGAAGAAATAAAGCTGAGAAACCAGGAGGAGCTGGCTGCGCAAAAGAAGGAATATGGCGAAGTTTATGTTGAAATTAAGGAAACTGAAGAAAAAATTAAGGCCTTATCCATGGAAATAGCTAATGTCTATGAGGCTTATCTCGGCAAAGAATTTATGTCCGTAGAAAAATTAAATATCTTGGCAGACATAATCACGGATAATAATTTGAAAACCATTTCAGAAGCCATAGCCTTCTATAAAGAAGGTAATTACTAAAGAATGAAAGATATTAGAGGCTCATAAATTATAACTTTTTATATTACGGTATTATAAACTATAATATATAAAAGAAATTATCATTTTATTAAAAGTAATGGAATTAAAAGATAAAATTAAAAGAAAAATTGAAAGATAAATTGAAAGATAAATTGAAAGATAAATTGAAAGAAAAGACAAAATTGAAAGATTAAAGACAAAAGCAAAACCAAAATAATTTAGCCTGTGTAAGATAAAAAGTACCTTAAATACAATTTATCCTGCACAGGCCGTTATTTCTTTAATCCCTGACTAATTTATAAAAACAGTAATTAATCCCGGTGCAGATGTAGTCAGCTAAAATCATTACAATATTAAGCCTGGTTGTTTGAAGCAGCATATGATCCAACATACCGGAAAAATTGACAATGCCGGTAATAAAGATATCACCTACCGGCGGCAAAGCTTTATCAACACCGGCACCCGGTAATAAGGGACCTTCCCCTAGAGTGATGTAACCGATGTGTCCTGACTTGCCAAGTGAAGCATCAATAGCAATGACAAAAGCATTATGATGGTGAGCGTAGATGTAATTCATTGTTTCAGCCAGATTTTTTGCATGAACCGGTTCTTCTAAAGTTCCGTATAAAATAATATTATGCTGCAATTTT
>JAATEU010000577.1 GCA_015655565.1 Clostridiales bacterium | reverse complement strand
ATTTAAGGCGGCAAGGTTACAGTACACTTGTCGTATCTGTTTAAATCAGTAATTGGATGTGCACAAAACAAGTAAAATGCACTTGTTCCCGTGCCGTCGAACCCCGCATTTTCATGAAAAGCGTATGAAAATAGCTTGCGGGAGACAGCGGCTGAATCGTTACAATTTATTTATTATTCATACTGTTTTAACGGATTTATCTGTCAGTCTTGCTAATGGATTCAATGGCAACGCTGCCGCCCCGGACTATCTCAATTTGTTTAAATTGGCCGGTCAGCAGTTTTATAATATCATCGTTTCCGGTTTCTGTCTGAACACATTCAAGCAGTATGCTGTCAGTACCGTAATCGGTTACGGAGGATTTAAATACATTGGCAATTTGAAAAATTTCAGCTTTATCTTCCTTGGTGCAATTCTTGATTTTTACAAACAGTATTTCCTTCATATGGGTTGATGCATTAGTAAAGTCTATTACTTTAATTACTTCCACAAGGCGGTTTAATTGTTTTTTAATCTGCTCATAGGTTATGTCATCACTGTTTAAACCGATGGTCATGCGTGATATGGTGGGATCCTCCGTGGTTCCCACAGTCAGGCTTTCCAGATTATAAGATTTTCCGGAAAATAAACCGGATATTTTAGCTAATACGCCGATATCATTTTCAACAAATAAAGAAATCCATCTCTTTTTCATTTTAACCTCTTTCCTGCATAAATGCTGCAAGCAGCATTTACTGCTAAAATAAGACGTGAAGCATTTTTCTTCATGATAACCTCTTTCCTGCATAAATGCTGCCTGGAGCATTTACTGCCGATTTAACACTCCAATATCATATTGTTAAGTGATTTGCCTCCCTGTACCATGGGAAGAACAAGTTCTTCACTATCAATTATGAATTCGATAATAGTCGGGGCCTTTTTATTCTTTGCTGCCTGCAAAAAGGCTGTTTCGATTTCTTCTTCCGTTTCAACCCGGAGCCCATATGCACCGTAACTTTCCGCAAGCTTTACAAAATCAGGAGAATAAGCGGGACATTTACTGTCTGCGCCGCCGCAATTGCAATTCCTGCGTGATCTAAGGCAGGTGGAAGAGTAACGGCTGCCGTAAAAGAGCTTCTGCCATTGGTGGACCATGCCTAAACAGCTGTTATTAAAAATACAAAGGATGAGCGGAAGCTCCTGTGCCACTGCAGTTGCCATTTCCTGAATATTCATCTGCATACCGCCGTCGCCTGAGATACAGATGACAGGTTTATCCGGATTGCCAATCTTAGCGCCTATGGCAGCAGGGAATCCGTAACCCATGGTTCCAAGGCCTCCTGAAGTGAGCAGCTGATTGGTTCCATTCATCTCTAAAAACTGTGTGGTCCACATCTGATGCTGGCCTACATCGGTAACGATTATGGATTCAGGAAACAATTGGTTTATTTTACGGATAATCTTTTGGGGAGTAATTCCCCGGTCAGTTGCCATGCCAAGCGGATGCTCCTGCTTCCATATATTAATTTGTTCCAGCCAGGAAGCAAGACAACTGTTCCCGGCAGGAGTAGTTATTTCTTCCAGTATTTTTTTAATGGCCTGTTTCGCATCTGCTACAATCGGAATATCAACCGCCACATTCTTGGAAATGGAGGCAGAATCAATGTCAATGTGTATAATTTTTGCTTTTGGTGCAAATTCCACCAGCATTCCGGTAATCCGGTCATTAAATCTGGTGCCTATGGAGAATAGTAAATCGCATTCGCTGATTGCCTGGTTTGCGGCATAGCTGCCGTGCATGCCTATGTTTCCTGTATAGAGGGGGTGGTTCGTAGGTATCGCACCTTTACCCATAATTGTAGTAACAACAGGTACTCCGGTTAATTCTGCCAGCTTTGTAAACTCTCCTCCGGCGCGGGAAATTGTTACACCCCCGCCGGCCAGGAAAATCGGCTTTTTTGCATCATAAAGCATTTCTAAGGCTTTCTTAAGCTGCCCGGTGTGTACCTTGGAATTAGGTTTGTAGCTTCGTATATTCACCTCTTTTGGATAAATATCACTGCCCGGTGTCAGCATAATATCCTTAGGAAGGTCTATAATTACCGATCCCGGCTTTCCGGTACCGGCGATATAAAAGGCTTCCCTGATGATTCTTCCTAAATCCTCTCTTCTTCGGACCGTTACTCCGTATTTGCATATGCTTCTGGTTATCCCTATGATATCAACTTCCTGGAAAGCGTCATTTCCAATCAGATGGGTCGGTACCTGTCCGGTGAAGCATACCAGGGGAACGCTGTCATAATTAGCAGTTGCTATACCGGTTACAAGATTTGTTGCCCCGGGACCGCTGGTAACCAGACATACGCCAATCTTACCGGTGGAACGTGCATAACCGTCTGCTGCATGGATTAATGCCTGTTCGTGTCTGGGTAAAATTATTTCAATGTCCTTTTGTTTGTATAATTCATCAAATAAATCAATAGCATATCCGCCGGGATAACCAAATAGTGTGGTTACACCTTCCTCTTTTAATGCTTTTACGAATAAATTAGTTCCTGCTACTTTCATAAAAGACTCCTTTCTGTGCAAGGGACGGGAAGTCAAAAAGCAATAAAAAAAACGCCCCAAGTTGATTGATATCAGCTTAGGGCGAACAGTACAGTCCGTGTTACCACCTAAATTCAAAGATTTCTCTTTGCTCTCTGTCAGTACGGGATATCAGGAATATGACTTAATTTAATCTGTCCTATTCAGAATTATCTGATACTGCTTTCCTTGTAACGGCGGAAACTCCGGTGAAGCCTACTTAAGATTTCTTGTTCGGTTCACAGCTCAAAGGCTACTTCCAAGGCAATTTGCCTAAATCGGTCACGGATATTACAACTGACAGACTTTACTCCCTCCACGAAGATTCGCACCAGCCATCTTCTCTCTGTGCTTTCGGTGAGTATGTACTACTCCTTGTCAACGCTTTACGATCATATGGCATCCGGTTAGTACGATGCCATTATTAGTGACAATAGAGGTGATGCAAAGTGCCGCCTCTATTGATTGTTTTTTGATTTGTGGCTATTATACCAAGTTACTTTTGGGTTGTCAATAATTTTTTTTTGGAAATTGCCGGGAACATTTGCAAAATCTTCATGCGTTTGCCGTGTTGGAAGCAGTAGTTGCACTTTAGATGATATTAAACCGGTTAAGCAAGTGGGAGGTAAGGTACTAAAGAAATGCAATCATTGGCAAAGCAGAATTAATATCTCAGTATAAATAACATCTTAAAATGGTAAGTAACATTTTCTTCCAGACAACATAGATTACAATAAGAATATCTTTAATTGGAAAAACATGGATGATAATGACAGGTATAAAATTATAAGTAATGACTATGCGGACTTATTAATAGAATATGGAATGAATCTGGGGTTTTTAAGTGATGATCCGAATTTCACTTTTAATATAATTAATGAAAAATATGCCGTGCTGCACATTCCTGTCAGTGAAATAACGGAAAACAGCTTGAATCAGTTTGGTTATGCAGCTATGCCGAAATGTTATGGGTTAATGACTTTTTTCCCAAATGAATCAAAATCCGGATATACTGTCCATAGGCTACCGGAAGAAGTTATAACAGGAAAAGGAGTTTTAATTGGATTCATAGATACGGGGATTATCTATACAAATCCCATATTTCAATATCCGGATCATACTTCAAAAATAGTATCAATTTGGGATCAGTCCATTGATAGCGGGCACAATTATCCGGAAAATATCTATTACGGGACTGAGTATAGCAGGGAACAGATTAACAATGCACTTTTATCTGAAAATCCGCTGAATGTTGTACCAAGTACAGATACGATCGGAGAAGGAACCTCCATGGCCGGAATCGCCGCCGGGGTCTATGATGAAGAAAATAAATTTGCCGGAGTGGCTTTAAATGCAGAATTAGTAATTGTAAAGCTAAAATCTGCAAAACCATATTTGAAAAATTTTTTTGGAATTCCGGAAGATGCCATATGCTATCAGGAAAATGATATTATGATGGGCATTAAATATTTGCTGATGATGTCAAGACGGTTGCAACGCCCCATTGTCGTTTGCTTAGGAATGGGATCCTCCCAAGGGTCCCATAAAGGGGAAGATATTATGAGCAATTATCTTTCGGAAATTGGGAATCTTACAGGAAATGCCATTATACTGGCAGCAGGTAATGAAGGAAACCAAAGGCATCATTATTTCGGAGAAATCATACCTCCTAATTATTATGATCTGGTAGAATTAAATGTTGGAAGGAATGATAAAAACTTTTCCCTGGAGATATGGGGATATCCGCCCAATATAATAAAGATAGATATTTTCGGACCTTCAGGAGATATGGTTTATAGTATTGGTGATGGTTTTATAGGACAAAGCAACCATACAATTCTATATGGTTCTACTACAATATATGTTGATAATATTATTAGTGAGGCATATTCCGAGGAACAATTAATCTTGTTCCGTTTTAAAAATATCCAGGAAGGCATGTGGAGTTTTCGTATATCCGGAACGGAAGATTTAGTTAACCGGTTTCATATCTGGTTACCAATAAGAAATTTTATAACAAAAGATACCTTTTTTAATAGAGCCAATCCGTATACAACAATTTGCCTGCCCGGCAATGGCTATAATACCATAACTGTCACTGCGTATAATCCTGTTGACAGAAGTTTGGATTCCGATGCAAGTAAAGGATTTACCTCAATTAATGTTCCTAAACCGGATATTGCAGCTCCCGGCGTTAATATATTAGCACCCACAGTTATGAATACATGTATTCCATTTTCAGGAACCAGTATAGCAGCCGCCCATGCAGCCGGAATAGCAGCGGGATTATTGGAATGGGGCATAGTAAACGGGAATTTTCCTTCTATGGACAGCGCTATCATAAGATATATCATGACGAGTAAGGCTTACAGAAGCAATAACTTAATTTATCCAAATTCGGATTGGGGTTTTGGATTGATTGAATAATGGGAGAGACTGTAATAAATGGTTGGATTATTTACAGCGCCGAAAGTGGTTCGCAATAACTTTCAGGCAAAAGGATATACCATAAAGGCCGGTAAATACCCGATGTCAGGAAACGTTAAGACGGTATTATTATTGCATCCAACTTATGGCGTCTGCTTTTTGCAGGCGTCTTTGCTTTAGTAATTCCAAAATATATTAGTTTAGTTTTTGCTGAAATTAATATTTATATTTAACAGAATAGGCATAAATACTCACTTTGTTACTCTGAATGTAATTGAAAGACATACGAAAGTATATTATTTTATAAAAAAGTAAAATATATCTTGATGTAATTCGCTGAAAATAGTATAATAATTCTATAAGCGTTGTTACACAGCAGCTTTAAATATTGAATTGATTTAAAGGCAGGAGGACATTATGGCAAAAAAGTATGCAAAAATGGTAGTAGATAAGGATTTTAAAATTGCGGAGATTGATAAGAGGGTTTATGGTTCTTTTATCGAGCATTTGGGCAGGGCTGTTTATGAAGGAATTTATCAGCCGGGGCATCCGGGTGCGGATAAGGATGGCTTTAGAAGGGATGTCTTGGAGTTGGTTAAGGAACTTAATGTACCGATTATCCGTTATCCGGGAGGTAATTTTGTATCCAATTATTTCTGGGAAGACGGTGTAGGGCCGGCAGAAGAAAGACCTAAGAGACTGGAACTGGCCTGGAGAAGCCTTGAGACCAATGAGGTGGGGCTGAACGAATTTGCAAAGTGGTCAAAGCTGGCGGGCAGCGAGATAATGATGGCGGTTAATCTGGGGACAAGAGGTGTCAGTGATGCCTGTAATCTGCTGGAATACTGTAATCATGAAGCCGGGACGAAGTACAGCGATTTACGTATCAGACATGGTTATAAGGAGCCCCATAAAATTAAGACCTGGTGCCTGGGTAATGAAATGGACGGCTCCTGGCAGCTTGGATCTAAAACTCCTTCGGAATACGGCAGGATTGCATATGAAACGGCAAAAGCGATGAAATTAATCGATCCGGATATTGAACTGGTATCCTGCGGAAGCTCCAGCACCAGCATGAAGACATTCCCGGAATGGGAAGCGGCTACTTTAGAACATACATATGATCATGTAGACTACGTTTCCCTGCATCAATATTTTGGAAACCAGGATAAGGATACAGAGAATTTTCTGGCTAAATCCATGGAAACAGAACATTTTATTAAGACTGTAATTGCAACCTGTGATTATGTGAAAGCAAAAAAACGCGGCAAAAAGAATATTAATTTAAGTTTTGATGAATGGAATGTATGGTATCATTCCCATGAATCCGATAATGATATTATGAAAAAGGAGCCCTGGCAGAAGGCGCCTGCACTTTTAGAGGATATCTATAATTTTGAGGATGCCTTATTAGTCGGACTTATGTTAATAACCTTTATTAAACATGCGGATAGATTGAAAATGGCCTGCCTGGCCCAGCTGGTTAATGTCATTGCTCCGATTATGACGGAATCAAATGGACCCGCCTGGAAACAAACCATATACTATCCATATCTTCATGCTTCAAAATACGGCAGGGGTATTGCTTTGCAGCCGGTATTATATTCTACCAGACATGATACAAAACAATATACGGATGTAAATGATGTGGAATCCGTAGCGGTATATCAGGAAGAAGCCCGGGAGGTAACCATATTTGCAGTGAACCGTGATTTAGAGGATTCCATTGAATTTACCTGCGATATCCGAAGCTTTGAAGGTTATGGGCTGATTGAACATATTGTCCTGGCCAGTGATGATTT
>JAATEU010000561.1 GCA_015655565.1 Clostridiales bacterium | reverse complement strand
CAATATTAAGTTGATCTTCCAATTTAATACCCCCCTATAATTTTTTTATGATACTGATAATATTTGCAACTTCGCTGTAAGGGAAGATAATATTGAATTCCTTTTCTAATTTATTCAATGATTTACTTATTTCCTTAAACAATCCTTTATACTTTTTAATAATTTCATTTGTATGGATATTCCGGTATATTTCTTCCTTCGAAACCAGTCTGTTTACGCTGCAGGCAATATGAATAAATAAACCAAGCTCTTGATCATCACTTAACAAACTATCTGCTTTATCCTTTATATTCTTCATAATAATCGGCATAATTTTACGAAGCTTTGAAACATCAATATAGGTTAACTGCTCACTTAAATATTCATATATACCTTCATATGCATCATCAGCAAATGTAACTTCCGCTTCCAGCCTTAATAGTTTTTTTAAATGATCCAGTGTTGAATCAAAAACTTGTTTTATAGACACAAATGATAAGCCGTACAGCTGAGGATCATGAGTACCAACTAAACAAAGTATATTTTTGTCTTTCCTTATTTCATTAATCTCATTTAAAAAATAGTTTTTATCTGAAAATGCCAGCGGAATTATTTCGATACTATCATTTTGGATATTTTTATAAATATAGTTTTTAAGCTGAAGGGCGCTTCCCTCACCACTCATACATAAGGTAATAATTACGTCCTTATTTTTATTTCTATAGTATATTTCATTGTTTAACCATGCAGTTTTTTTATAGGAATTCATTACATTTTCATATACACTGTCAATGTTTGTATCCATCATTGCTTTTCGGGCACAATCCAAACCAAGCAACGTTACAGGCATTTCAATAAGTTTAATTTTAACTCCCAATTCATTGGAAATCATTTCTGCAATTGTTTTTAAAGATCCCATATCATAGATTAAAATAATACCGTTTCCACGATTCACTCTGATTATTGTTTGTTTTAGCTCATCGTAAGCAGTCTGGGGATTTTTATCTAAAGGCATGTCATATGCATATGTGTTATTCCCTTTTACCAAAGTATTTATCACATCGGCTATTGAAGAAGCTGTGCTGCTGCCATGCATGGCTACAAGGACAACCGGTTTTTTATCAGTTGCTTCTATTACTGAGTTTTCACAAATAAACATAGTAATAAAAATTACTTCATCTATGGGCAACCTTACACTATATATCTTTTCTAACCGTGTAGCAAAATTAACACAGGCAGTGTACTCTTTTTTATATTTCTCGATAATATCCGTTATTTGGCTATTCGTTAATCTTTGTGCAGATGCTACTCTTTGAAGCGTAGCTCCCAAATGTAAACACAATCCATAAAGCACGGATACAGAATATACTCTATCGAAAAGCGTTGAAGCTTCTTCCAGAAAATCACTTACAAGGGTAATTATCTTGTTATCAACAATTTTTGCCAACTGTTCTCTGTTATCAATCTTGTTTGAAAGCCTGTTTGAATATTGTTTAAATTCATTTTCAATATCTACGCTTACAATGATGTTTATATCTTCCTCAGGTATACCGCGTTCCCGTAATTCTTCAGCTTTTTTATCAATAAAATTATATAGTGTTTCTGAAACCAATTCCTTTTGTGTAATCAACTCTTTCCTCTCAATATTACTTGCAGAATAAGAATAGCTGTATTTTTCGGGAATAAGCTTTTCAACCTCTTCCCTATTTTTTTCATAGTTCAGATATCCTTTCCTGATATAATGCTGAAAATCGGAGATATATAATCTTAAAGATTTCCTGTTATTTAAATTAAACTCTCTGACATATGCATTAGCACATCCAATCTGTAAATCTGTTCTTAATTGTTTTACATTAAAATTACATTCGTATAGAAGCAAACATCTCAGCACTTCAGCGTTAATGTCAATCGCTTTTCCTATACGTAATGCTTCAACTGTAAAAAAATGCTGAATTAAAGCTAATCTTTCTTCCAGAGGCCTTTCCGATAAAGACGGTAAATTAATGTGCACTGAAAATTTATTCCTATATGTTTCAAAAATATCATTTTTACCGGAATAATTCATAGTACACACTATAATAACGTCAGACTCAATTCTATCCGTGTCATTTTTATATCGTCCCGTTTCCATCAAGTCAAATAAATAATTTCGGGAATTTACCGGTAAAAGCTCTATGTCGTTAATTACCAATACCCCCCTGTCCGCTTGACTTACGAAACTATTTTCTTTTAGAAATAATTCATAGTTAATTCTTTCCAAATCATTTATATAATTTTTGCAGTTAAATTTAATAAATGAAGCTTCCCTATCAATAATGTTATTTTCAATTGCAAATTGATACATCAAATTTGCGAAGTAGCTTTTTCCCGAACCGCTTTTTCCTAAAATCAGCGAGTGCAAGCTATGCTGTGGATAAAGTATTGCGGCTTTTGCAAGCCTTACCGCATTTTTTAAACTACCGGAGTAGCCAATTAGATTTTTAAAACAGGAATATTCATTTCTGTTTCTATCCGTATTCTTAATTCGATACAGAACAGGGCGGCCATTCATTTTTTCCAATTCATTTTCGGCAACCAACTGATTCAGAACACTGCTAGCATTTGTTCTTTGGATTCCTAACTTGTTTGACAGATATTGTGTAGAAACTCCTTCAACCGCTTCTTCTGTAGCAGAATTAGAGTATTTCTTGATAAAATCCAATATTATATCTTTATTTGATTTCACAGCGCATCCTCCCAAAGAGCTTATACACCATATACTGTACAGCGTCATTATAATCACGATTTTAATGCATGTCAATACCATCAAAAAGTACCTCAAGCATTGATTTTATACACTTTTTTTTGATTATATACAGTGTTTTTATCCTATTAGCATTTCATCAATATAGTATATAGTGTATAAACAAAATAATTTGTTTTTCTTAGTTTGTGTATTGGTTGCATTATAACTGTATACCATTTATATTGCAAACAACATACTATAATAAATTTGATTTATTATAAAATGATTTATCTTCTTACTCATTTTTAGTTATGCTAAGAGTTTAAAACTTCACCCCGTTATGCCAATAAGTCACAAAATTAAAAAGAAAATCCTTCTCTTCCATCCGAAGCAATATCAAAGGCATAGTATATTTGCCTTCAAAAACAAAAAGACAACGTTTTTTATGTATAAAACTTTTACTTAAGAAAAGGACATCAACAATTAACTTAATCTATAATTAAGTTAATAAATCGATGCCCTTATATCAAGACCCAAAACGGCTAACTAAAAGGAATTAATCAATGACTATACTATTTATCAAATTCCGGGTTAAAAGCATAAAAGTTTCTGGAATCCAAATGTTCCTGAACAATTCTTAAGGATTCACCAAATCTCTGATAATGAACGATTTCCCTTTCCCTTAAGAAACGGATGGGGTCAATAATATCCGGATCCTTTACCATACGAAGAATATTGTCATAGGTGGTTCTAGCCTTTTGTTCTGCTGCCATGTCTTCATGTAAATCGGTAATAGCATCTCCCTTGGATTGGAAGAAGGTTGAGCTAAATGGTGTGCCGCTGGCTGCCTGAGGCCATAAGCCAACCGTGTGGTCAACAAAATAAGTGTCAAATCCGGCTGCCTTAATCTCATCAATGGAAAGGTTTCTGGTTAATTGATGAACGATAGTACTGACAATTTCCATATGTGCCAGTTCCTCTGTACCTTGTGAGGATTCGATATGATAACGCAAGGATTCCAGCAACTCGAAAGGAACATTATTCCTTTCCTTTCGCATCTGCACGGAATTGCAGATAAGATAACTCCGCTTCTCCGGCAGCATGTGCAAGTAGATGTCCAGTACATTATTTTCCCTGACAATAATTTTATCAAGGATATGGCGGTAAAAAGTATCATCCCATACGTCGCCGCATATAAGCCCTCGAACGGTATCAGCCATCTGTTTCAAAAGCTGATCCTGTTCCTGATAAACCATCGGACAGCCTTTTAGGGCTCCAAATTCTTTCTTAAGGGCAGAAATCTCCAAATCATATTTACTGGTCATCTGCTGAAAATCCGCTTTACTGATATCCTTATTGAGATAAAGCTCAATTAAGGTTTGCTTTTTCTGCAAGATTCCATTGATTTTATCCCGTAACTGTAAAGGACGGTCATTCTGAGCATCTGTTTTTAACATAGATTTAACAATCCTGCAAAGATTATCAAAAATGGCTTCTTTGTCAATCGGCAGATTTTTTACAACCTGCTGCATCATCAGTTTTAAGTCGTCGTCATTTAAGGAGCGATTGCTACAGCCAACAGTATTTCCGGCCTTATCTATATGCTTGCTGCCATGATTTGCCGCCTCGTAACAGTGCCAGGCCTTATAAACACTATTGTCCTTACGTTTTTTAGTTCGGGAAACATAAGTACGGCTACAGATACCACATTTAATTTTGCCGGAAAAACAATATCGATTGGAATGTTTCGCCTTTTGTTCATCGAAATGGGAACGCCGGTCCAACTCCCGTTGCGCCTTATTAAACAATTCTCGGCCGATAATCGGTTCATGATGGTCACGCAGGACTACAAATTCTTCTTCACCGCGGTTATATTTTTTTTCATGGTTTAAATAGCTAGGGGTAAATGTCTTTTTTTGAATTAAATCCCCGCAATATTTTTCGTTGCGGAGAATACGTAAAATCACTGTGTTGGACCACTGCTTCATATACTTTGCCGTCCGGATGCCGGCTTCACGTAATTCTCTGGCAATAATATGTGTACCTTTATCTTCATTGACAAACTTATGAAAGATGAGCTGAAGTATTTTGGCTCCTTCTTCATTAATAAACAGTTTACCGTCCCGTACATCATAACCGAGCATATCCCGCCCAAATACTACACCCTGTTCCATCCTTCGCTTTTGTCCCCATTTTACGCGTTCAGAGGTCTTACGGCTTTCCTCCTGTGCAATAGAAGACATAATGGTCAGCCGAAGTTCTGCGTCAGGATCCAGAGTATTGATATTGTCATTCATAAAAATGACCCCAATCCCTAATTCTTTCAACTTGCGGGTATAGAAAATACTGTCTAACGTATTCCGTGCGAAACGGCTGATTTCTTTGGTAATGATCAAGTCGAATCTGCAATTTTGCGCGTCGGAAATCATGCGATTGAAAGAATGTCTCTTTTTGGTAGAAGTTCCCGTAATTCCTTCATCCACGTAAACTTGGTATAATTCCCACATAGGGTTCCGTTCAATGTACTCGAAAAAGTATTTTTTTTGATTATCCAATGAATTGGCCTGGTCTTCATGATCTGTCGATACACGGCAATAAGCAGCCACTTTCTGCATCATCATACACCTTCCCTCCACAATTTTATATCTAAATTATACTTACCTGCTTTCTGCGCATCCAGATTTTTGCGCTCTTTAGCGCTTCCTTTTAAGTTCGTCCACACAAAAATCAAACTGCCATTTTGTAAGTTGTTTGTCCTCTAAAAGAGACAGTAAAATAGCAGTCTGAAAGTTTTCGATAAATTCCAGGGGGTTGCCCTCACCTGTGTTTTGTGTACCCGGCTCCAATTCGATTATGTAAAGCTGCCGTCTCTTCAAAGACGCCACCTCCCTTTTACCAAGGTATGTAACCTTGACATAAAAAATGCCGGCAGGATGAATCCTGACCGGCATTTTTTATTTAAAGAAAGATATAAAATTGCTTCAATAACTCATTTACAAATGTTCTTTATAAAGTAAAGATTAGCGAAGCAGACGGCAGGGTCTTCTCGGCATTTCTCTTCATAGTCAGCCTCACAAATATAATTGTGTTTTATTGTCTCAGTTCCCAGATACCCCTGCCGGCTCTGTGAAACAAGTCAATTTTTCCGTTATAAAAATTAGGGAAATCGCTGGAAAACCTTTGCAAAACACCACGGATAGTTGCTTCTTTCGCATTATTCCTTTGCTTATCAGGATAGCAGAAAAATACAATATCTTTTATTTCTGAACAAAGTTCTTTAAGTGATGCCTGTCCGCCAAGATTTTTAAAGGCCTGCACAATGATATCTGTCCAACGGATATTATCTGCTGCATTAATAACTGTCTGTGGTAATTCAATTCCTATTTGGAAAAGGGCATCCGCAATATTGGGACAAAGGTCTAATTTACCTTTAGTTTTAGTGCGATACTCATTTTTAAGAAAATCAGCATTTTGTGTAAAAGTGCCGTCGCCGCTAACGATGATAAGATTACAATGCGAGTTGGAGCCGTATGCCAATAGTGATTCCCAGATAATTTCATCTCCGCAGGTGTACTTATCACTGGTTGGCGGGTTGCCTGAAATTTTCCGGTTCCATGCCACTGCTAAAATCTCATCTGTTATGGGAATAGTCTTGACTCTTTTGTGCAAATCCTTGTATTTTTGATATATCTCATCCTTTTGGATATCAGCTATCATATCCTCCATTTTTTTAATAATGACTTGATAGGACCGATTCAATTCTTTGACAATCTCTTGGTGTCTGGCGAATTCATCCATAGCTCGGATCGCTGAAGATGTGTGATTTACTGTTTTGCTCTTTGCTCTAAAATCCACCAGAAAATCGTTCAGTGTTCTTGCACGATTTCTCAAAAATTCATTTGAGGATTGCTCTGTCGATAGCAAAGAATCATAATTCATAAAAAGAGTACTCATCAGAAGCTGGATGTCCTTTACCGTATTAGAACGATAGAAATCCAGAAAAATATTTGTATCAATAAAAATTTTTGTATTTGCATTAGTTGGCATAAATCAGCACCCGCCTAACTATTAAAGAGTTTTTTACTCCTAAACCATTTGTCATTTAAGAATTTCCAAATACTGCTCCAACACTTCCTGCACATACTCAGCAAGCATTTCTGCCATCATCTTTGGGTGACCATCAGAATAGCCCTCTTTTATTGGCTCAAGGTTAAGAAGCAATTGCCCTGTGCAGCCATTCCCACCAAGGGAAGGATGAACACACCATATCACCTCAGATAAATTTATTATACTCTGTTTTTTAGTTAGAAGTCAAACTAATATTATTTGGTATCATAACAGGATAAGACAACGCTGCCTGCCCAAAACAGAATTTTTATATAAATAAAAGGCAGGTAAAAAAAGACATTGCGTTATATGGCAGATGCCTGTCATCACTGCAATGTCTCAATTTTTAAGCACGGAAACCCCGTCCGATAATTTCACTGGTAT
>JAATEU010000276.1 GCA_015655565.1 Clostridiales bacterium | reverse complement strand
TAAAACGAATAAAAAATGTTATTCCCGGGAGATTCATCTGCCGAAGAATATAACTAAAAAACAGATATTGTTTATCTGAAAAAGGAGCGGATAGGGCATGACAAGGAGTAAGAAAGCAAATATGCTTAGAACCATACTTGCAAAGTTATTGGTTGCTGCAATGGTGGTGTCATCATTGGTTACGGGCGGTTTTGGCATTTCTGTGGAAGCAGCGGCGCAGCCGGCAATCTCCAAAGCGGAAAGTTCCGTGCTGATAGGGAAGAAAATTGATCTGGATATTAAAAACCCAATCAAAAACGCAACCTGCAAATGGAAGTCCGGCAACAAAAAAATTGCAACAGTAAATAGTAAAGGTGTTGTAACAGGTGTTCAAAAGGGTACGGCTGCAATTATTTGTACGGTAACGACCTCTAAGGTTACTTATTATCTGGCCGGTAAGGTAACGGTTGTAGAGCCTGCCGAAAAAATCGTGATAAATAATAAAATTACCACGGTAAATGCGGGGCAGGCATATGATTTGAACCGAACTTTGACACCGTCCTCATCCAACGATCCTACGACCTGGAAGAGCAGTGACCCGGAAGTTATCAAATTGGGGAAATGGGGTAAGTTTACGGCCTTAAAAGAAGGCACGGCTGTCATTACCGCTACAACGTCGAGCAGTGTATCTGATAAAGCAACGATTAAAGTCATAGGTATAGAGGGAATCGTTACAACACAAAAGGAATTGGAAAATCTGCTTGGAAGCGGTGCCGGGCTGATTACCTTAAAGACGTAGGAAGCAGTCACGTTTGCCATCCCGGAAGGCAGTTACGGCAAACAGAAAATTGTTATAGATGCGCCAAACGCAGACATAACGATTAACGGAATTTTTAAAGAAGTGGAAATTAAAGCAATCAAAGCCGCAACCTGGACTGAGAAAGCAGCTGGTAATGTAATTACCGTGTCGGCACCTAAGGCAAACATTATTATTGATAAGGCAGCAAGTGCATCCATAGCCGTTAATGCTGCAGATACTGTCTTAAGCCTTGTAAATAATGGCACCATCAGTGCCTTAACCGTTAATGCAAAGTCGGTTATTGGCATATCGGGAACATCAACAGCACTAATTCCTGTTACGAATAATGCTTCGGGTACTGTAATTTCAACAAGTATACCCCTGGCATTGGTATCCAATGCGAAATTTAATTTAACACTTTTACCAGGCGCTGAAGCAACTACCATTACGGCTGCCAGCAAAGAGGTTATTCCGGCCATTACAGGCAACGTAACAATTACCGTTACAATCGGAGCAGGAGAGAATGCCCAGACAGAAACAGTCAGCGGTTCCGGCAGCAGTACCTCCTCCGGCAGTTCCGGCAGCAGTTCCGGCTCCGGCGGCGGTTCTTCGGGAAGCATCACATCTACGAAAACAATTACGAAAAGCGCAGACGGTTCTTATACCCTGCCGGTTTCCTACACAAAATTAAAAAAAGTTGTTGTAAAGTATAACGGTATTTCCTATACGGTGGACAGTTCACTTCTTTCCACCCTGCAGGGCTTCTTAAACAATGAGGCAGCTGCAATCAGTATCTGGAAAAATACAACGAATACTACCAGGACCTATTCAGGCCAGGAAGTAACCGTAAGCGGTACAAAAGGCAGTACCTTAAAGACAGTAACTTTTTCAGGCGGCCTTTTAGACGGTAAAACCTATCAGGTAGAGGTTGATGAAACTTCTAATATGGTAACGGTAACGGGGGGCTCAGGCACATCCTATGTAATTTCCAAGAGCAGTAATAATAAGACACTATATTTAACCAATGCTCCTGAAGGCTTATCCTTTGTTGTTACTTACTAAGGAGCAGGCAGAGATGGGTTAAGCAGGCAGAAACATGGTGTATGTTTTTCCGAAGGCTTAAGGTCAAATAAAATGAAGTAAGCTTCCTCCCGTATTATTTGTGATGCCGCAGGGGGGCATCATGTCTGAAAGGTTGAAAGAAAATATAAATAGAGAAAGGATGCCGCCTTGTGATTCTTTCAACCATATTTATTTATGGCAGTACCGCAGATAGGTCTGTGGTATGCAATGGGTATAAAAATGAAAAAGATTACCCTGGTATTAGGTATTCTGGTTCTTATTGCCGGAAATGTGCAGACAGTACAGGCCGGAGAATTGAATCAATATGAAGCGGAGATCGTAAGCAAAGCCAAAGGTCAATTTGAAAAAGATGGTGTAAAATATCAGACCGATCCGGTACTTGTACAGGAACTGGTAAGCTATCTGAGCACAGATGAAACAGACTTAACTGCAGACCAAAGAGATGAGATTATTGCTGCAATGTATGCCAATGTAGAACAGGGAATAGCAGACGGCTATTTAATACCTGTAAAGACGCAGGAAAATGAGGAAACTACAGAAGAAAATCATGAGGTCAAGGCAACAGAAGAGAATAATGAGGTTAAGGCAGAAGAGGAAGGCATGAAAGGGAACGAAACAAACCAGGGAAGTACCGGAGGAACGGATACCGATTCAGAAAACACAAAACAAACAGACGGCAGGACAGATGAAACGGATGGAGCTGTTATTGCCGAATCGGATAAAACAGCGGAGGCTGTCGGGAAAGATTTCTTTAAGAAGATAAGAAAACAGCCGGTAACAGAGACGGATCAATATAACGGTAAGATAACCATAACGGATGAAGAGGGCAACAGTCTGCTGACCGTGGATACCGTGATAAAAAATACCGGTTTTAATATAAAACGGACAGCTGCAGTACTGATAGGAATGGTGATTGTTCTGGGAATTTGCAGCATTGCAGCATTCCGATGCGGTTTTTTGCGTCTGGGTAAAGCATTCAGATTGAGCAGCAGGAAATCCGGGAAAATAATTCCGTATATAGTGATACCAATGTTATTTACTGTTTTAGGATACCTGACAGTATACATTGGGGGAGGTCCGGTAGCAAACCTGGCAAAATCCCATATTAATATGCTGATTGCAAAGGGGGCACCTGGCTATTCCAATGAATTTAATCCCGGGTTGACAGAACCTGCACTGCTGCAGAAGGATATCTTTGATAAAAGTGAAATCCGGATACCGGCGCAGGGAACACATTATGGAAATTTAACCTGTGAAAAGGTTGGACTGGAGGCGCCCCTTTATTATGGGGACAGTGAAGAAGTGCTGATAAAAGGCGCCGGACAATATATGGCAAGCGGGCTTCCGGGAGAAGGAAGACCTATTTTAATCGGGGGACATGACGGAACTTTTTTTGCTCCTTTAGAGCAGATTAAAATTGATGATGTCATAAGCCTTGAAACGAATTACGGTAAATTTGAATATAAGGTAACCGGGACTAAGACGGCAGATGCCATGGATAAAACGGCCTATGATTTATCCGGAACAGAGGAGCATCTTATTTTATATACCTGTTACCCCTTTGGCGAATTAATAGTAGAAAGAGACAAGCGCTATTTTGTATATTGTGACAGAATTAAGGATACAAAAGTTGCAGCGGAATAGGGGGGGATGTGGATGAAAGGTAACAGTTCCAGGATAAAAGACTTCTTATGCTGCATATTTTCTTTTCAGCTTTCCCTGCTTTTTTTAGCTTTAATTATCCTGGCCGGTTTGCATTTCGGTGTATTTAACGATCGCATTATATTGAATAAAGTAAATGAAAGCAACTATTATAATGAAGTACAAAAGGAATTAAACAGCAGGGCTTCCGTTATGATGGAGGAAACAGGACTGTCTGCGGAACTGCTGACTGGGGTAATTACCCTGGAAAGGGTATACATAGACGGTAAGTATTATATGGAGGATGTGCTGGCAGGAAAAGAACCTGCAATGAAAACGGATAAGATCAGGGATACCCTGAAACAGAATATAGAAGGGTATCTGGAAGATAATAATATATCCCTGACAGAGGAACTGAATATAGGGGTAAATGCATTGATATCCAGAGTAGAACAGGAATATAAGCGGGAACTTCAGTTTGGGTTTATCCATTATCTTGGGGAATACAAAGTATATTACAGAAGCTTTATAAAAAAGGCAATTCCGGTAATATCAGCTTTAGCAGGAGCCATAAGCTTTATGCTGATTAAAATGCACGGCTACAGGCACAGGGGAATCCGCTATATTACCTATGCCATGATATCGTCAGGCTGTATTACCGGCATAACGGCTGGTCATCTATTGCTTGTGAAAGCGTATGACGGGATTCAGGTATTGCCGGAATATTATAACCGGTTTTTAACCAATTATTTCAAATGGGATATTCAGGTTTTTCTATACCTGGGCGGATTGGGAATTCTGTTGTCCATTTTATTAATTATCCTGACGGAATATGTAAAGAACCAGGCAACGAATCAATAGGAAGCAGGTTTTTTATGCAGGCAGATAGCTTTACGGATATACATTCCCATATCCTGCCGGGAGCTGATGACGGCTCCGGCAGTATGGAACAAACCTTAAAGATGCTTTTGATTGCAAAGCAGCAAAGGATTAAAACCATCATAGCCACCCCACATTATGTCTGCGGGGCAAACAATAAGCAGGTGGCCCGGCTTTTGGAGATTAAGGAGCAGGTACAAAAGGAGGCGGTTAAGTTTGACCGGGAATTTCGGATTTTCCTTGGCAATGAGCTGTATTACAGTGAAGACATTCTGGAGGCTTTAAATACAGGAAAGGCTTTAACGCTGGCAGGAAGCAGATATGCCTTGATTGAATTTCCTGCGGGAGAAACCTATCAAACTCTATACCGGGGACTGGGGGAATTTATTCTGGCAGGGTATGCCCCCATCCTTGCCCATGTGGAGAGGTATCGCTGCCTGAAAGAGGAAGAGGAGCGGATAGAGGAAATCATTAAGCTGGGAGCCTATATACAAATAAACAGCGGCAGCCTTCTGGGAGGATTTTTAAACAGGGAGGCGGCATATCATAGAAAGCTGGTGAAAAAAGGCCTTATCCATTTTATTGCCAGTGACTGCCACGATACCGATTACAGGCCTCCCCAGATGGAGGATACCTTTAAAACAGTATTAAAATGTATTGACAACAGGCTTGTCAATCAGATATTTCTGGATAATCCCGCAAAAATATTAGAAAACAAGTATATATGAAGGAGCACCGCATGGAACATGATACCAATGAGAAAATAGAAATTGACTTAAAGGAGCTGCTTTATCTCATAAGGTCTAAAATATGGATTGTTTTTTTAACGGGAATCCTGGCCGCCTCAGGGGCAGGACTGGTAAGCAGCTTTTTTATAACACCAATCTATACCTCTACTACGAAATTGTACATTTTAAATAAATCCACCTCCCTGACCGACCTGGGCCTGTCCGATCTCCAGCTTGGAACGCAGCTTACCCAGGATTATATGGTACTGGTAAAGAGCCGTCCGGTGGTATCGCAGGTAATTGAGAACCTGGGACTGAATATGACCTATGAAGAAATGGTTGCCGTTATTACGATCACGAATCCCAGCAATACCCGTATTCTGGAAGTGACGGCAGATTATCCGGATTCTTATCTGGCAAAAAAAATAGTAGATGAATTCGCAGTGGTGTCTTCCAGCCGGATTGCCAAGATTATGGATACCTCGGAACCTGCCATTGTAGAAGAGGGTTTTATGCAGCCGTACCCTTCCGGCCCCGATATTAAAAAGAACATCCTGATTGGCGGAGTTTTTGGGATTATTTTAGCGGGAGGCGTCATTATCGCCCTTTATTTACTGGATGATACCATTAAGGATTCCGAGGATGTGGAGCGGTATTTAGGGCTGAACACCCTTGGGTTAATCCCTGTTGAATCAGGCGCCGCAAAGCATGCGGAAGTGGATAAAAGAAAGCGGAAACGGCGGCAGAAGCGGAATAAACAGAGTATTCAGAAAGGCAGGAGGTAGACAATGGGGAAAATCACTTTTGCGAAGCGGGAATTATTAGATTACAGGACCAATGAAGCATACAAGACTTTAAGAACCAACATTCAATTCTGCGGGGATGAGGTAAAAATCCTGACTCTCACAAGCTGTACGCCGAATGAAGGAAAATCCAGTGTTTCCTTTAATCTGGCGGTATCTTTTGCGGAAACTGGAAAGAAGGTAATACTAATTGATGCCGACTTAAGAAAATCCGTACTGGCAGGCAGATATAAAGCCGGTGCAATTGAGGGCGGCCTGACCCATTACCTGTCCGGTCAAAAGGAATTAAGCGATATTCTTCTTTATTCGGGTATTGAGAATATGGATATCATATTTGCCGGAACCGTTGTGCCAAACCCGACCGAGCTTTTGGAGCACCGGCGCTTTGGCAGTATGGTAAAAAAACTAAAGAAAGACTATGATTATGTACTGATAGACACCCCTCCTCTGGGTTATGTTATAGACAGCGCCGTAGTAGCAAAGGTGTCGGACGGAGCAGTCCTGGTTATTGAAAGCAATGCCATAAGTTATCGGTTTGCCAGGGATGTGAAGTTGCAGCTGGAAAAATCCAGCTGCCGGATTCTTGGGGTAATTTTGAATAAGGTTGCGATGGAGAAAAAAGGGTATTATGGGAAATATTATGGGACTTATGGGGAAGAGAGGTGAAGTTTGAAGCGGACCAAATTTTAGATGTGTAAAATAACCGCTTTGTATAGAGTTTTGAAATGGGGAATGTGGTTATAAAGTCTGTAAAATCATGGTATGAAACTAAGACTGTCCGAGATGGGCCAGAAATGGACAGGGTTGAAGGGTAAATTTATTTTTAATACTTGAGAAGGAAGAGTGAGGAAAACTTGGAGATAAACAATAAATTGGTAAAGAAACTGGAACAACATAAAACGAATCCAGGTTACCATACAATGAAACAACAGATATTTATTATTGGATCCAAGGGAATTCCGGCGAACTATGGCGGATTCGAAACTTTCGTGGAGAAATTGGCACAGTATCAGAAGTCACCCAATATCCGCTACCATGTAGCAAGGATGGCTGGGGATGATGTCCGTTATGAATACAAAGGAACAAAGTGTTTCAATGTAAAAGTACCGGATATCGGTCCGGCTAAGGCAATCTACTATGATATAGCAGCTCTAAAATACTGTATTGCCTATTGTAAAGCCCGTCCGGCTATTCAGCATCCTATCTTTTACATCCTTGCCTGCCGTATCGGACCATTCATTGGACATTACAAGAAGCAGGTTGAGAAGTTGGATGGTAAGCTGTATGTAAATCCTGACGGCCATGAGTGGAAACGGGCTAAATGGTCTGCGCCGGTAAGAACTTACTGGAAACTGTCTGAAAAGCGTATGGTGAAACATGCCGATCTATTGATTTGTGATAGCAGGAATATAGAAAAGTATATCCGAGAAAATTATAAGCAGTATAAGCCGAATACTACATTTATTGCGTATGGTTCGGAAACAAATAAATCTGTTTTGGCAGATGATGATGAGAAGCTGATGCGGTGGTACGCGGAGCATGGTTTGAAAGCGAAAGGTTATTACCTGGCAGTTGGACGCTTCGTACCGGAAAACAATTATTCCACTATGTTACGTGAATTCATGCAATCAAAGAGTAATAAAGACTTTGCATTAATAACAAATGTTAGTGAGAAGTTTCTTGAGGAACTGAAGGCAGCGACTGGGTTTAACAAGGTCAAACGTATTAAATTTGTGGGTACGGTGTACGACCAGGAATTATTGAAGAAAATTCGTGAAAATGCATATGGTTACTTCCACGGCCATGAAGTTGGCGGCACTAATCCCAGCTTGCTTGAAGCTTTAGGCAGCACAGATTTGAACCTGCTTTTAGATGTTGGGTTTAATAACGAAGTTGCTGGAGACAGCGCTTTGTATTGGAATAAGAAAGACGGTAATCTTGCGGCTTTGATCGATAAGGCGGATTTGCTGGCTGCTGAAGAGATGAAGCAGTTGGGCGTTAAGGCTAAAAAGCGTATCGCTAACGGGTATAGTTGGGATTCTATTGTTGATAGGTATGAGGAGATATTTGTGAAGTGAAAGTATTGATGGTGAACAAGTTTTATTACATTCAAGGTGGCAGCGAAACTTACTATTTTGCATTAAAAAAGCTGCTTGAAACGAATGGACATGAAGTTATTGATTTCTCAATGAAAGATGATAAGAACTTTCCCTCTTCGTATGATTCATACTTCGTTGAAAATATAGATTATAACGGCAGCAGTAGTGTGTTTAGTAAATGGAAAGCCGCCAGAAATATTATTTATTCAAAAGAAGCCAAGTGCAATTTAGAGCGGCTTATACTTGATACAAAACCGGATATTATTCACCTGAATATTTTTCAACATCAATTATCTCCATCTATTCTTGATGTTATTAAAAAATATAACATTCCAAATGTTTATACTGCCCATGATTTAAAAATGCTGTGTTTGAACTATAAGATGCTTACTCACGGAAGAATATGTGAAGCTTGCAGGGGAAGTAAGTATATTGAGTGTTTTAGGAATAAATGTGTAAAAGATTCCTATGCCAAGAGCTTTATCAATGTAATGGAAGGGTATATTCACAAATGGAGAAAAAGTTATGATGTCATTGATTTGATTATTACTCCAAGTGCTTTTTACAGGAAAAAATTTATTGAGTTTGGCATTAAGCCGGAACGGGTAGTCCATATTCCGAATTTTTTGGATACAGAAAAGCCGGAAATCAATAGACGTGATGATTCCGGGCAGTATTATCTATACTTTGGCCGCCTTTCCGAAGAAAAAGGAATAATGACTCTTATTAGTGCAGTGGAGAATACTGATTTGACTTTATATATAGTTGGCACCGGCCCGCTCATGGACAAGGTGGTAAAAAGGATTGAAAGCAGCGGATTAAAAAATATCCAGTATCTCGGTTTTAAAAGCGGTCAGGAACTTAAAGACATTGTAGGAAATGCCAAGGCAGTGGTGCTTCCTTCTGAATGGTATGAAAATGGGCCGTACTCTGCTATTGAGGCATTACAATTAGGGCGGCCGATTATAGGAGCCGATATTGGCGGTATCCCCGAATTGATAAATGGAAACGGGATGGTTTTTAAATCAGGTGATGCTGAAAATCTTCAAGAAATACTGAGAAGGTTTAATAATCTGTCCAAAGAAGAATGGAATAAAATATCAATTACTTCGGAGAAAATGTTCGAAAATAGTTATACAGCTAACAGTTATTTTAATGCAATTCATGACCTTTATTGGGAAATAATGACATTGAAGAAAAATTGGTAATGAAAATTTCTGTAATAAAGAGATACGCTATTATATATTATAGCTTTATCCTTCAGGCATATGCAACACAAGAAGTGTTGCGGAAATTGCAGGTATATAAGTCTGGCATGATTGCTCAGTACGATATGAAATTGATAAAAATATATCCAAAAAAGAGGAAAACAGGAAAATGGTAGAAGATACAATCGCTAAGAACAGAACAAAACATCAATATTGGCTGTTTCTTGTACTGACATATATTTGGATTTTTAGAGATTGGCTTCAGCAATATGTGCTGTATTTTGAGTATTTTGATGAAGCATTTGCATTTTGCGGCATTATCATTTGGATGTTGAAGATATTGAAAATCGGTAAGATTATAATTTACAAATTCAATTTTAATTTGATGTTTGGCTTTTCAACCATAATTTTTCTGTTATGCGGTATTTGGGGGAATTAAAATTATAAATACCAGGCTGCTAATGCTTGGCTTCCTGATATTTTTCTGTCAATCAAGTTTTGGCTGGCATTGTACATGGGATGGACACTTTTTTCTGAGCTAGGTCTTCGAAGACATGCAAAAAGGCTTTATCCGCATATAAAACTAATGGTGTTGTTTTTGGGAACGCTAACGACCTTTGGAATCATCAAGTTAGTCAAAGGGGAAATTCAATGGATTTCTTTGTTTTATGATCATAGTAGTACTTTAGCCAGTGTGTGTTTGGTTCTTCTGGCTTATCTTGCAGTAATTGCACAGGAGCTGCCAAGGGTAAAATATCTTATGCTCATTATGCTTGCCATAATGGTATTGACATTCCGTTCAAAGGCCATAGGAAGTGTGGTTATTCTAGTTATGATTTACTGGCTGACAGTTAAAAAAAAGAAAAAGATAAAAGTTAAAACACTCTGTGTATCAGCAGTATTAGCAGTAATTATAGGATGGGAAAAAATAACTTTTTATTTTGTTACACTTTATGACAGTTCGGCAAGAGCTAGATTGTATGTGACTGCTTTTCAAGTCGCTAAGGATCATTTCCCGTTTGGCAGTGGATTTGGTACATATGGATCGCATTATTCAGGTGTTTATTACTCCCCGCTGTACAGCAAATACGACTTGAATCTTATATATGGTCTGTCTGAGTCTTCCCATAGTTATATCAGTGATACCTTCTGGCCTGCTATTTTGGGACAGACGGGATTTATCGGATGCACGGCTTATATGATTATGGTGTTCTGGTTGTTTTTAAAAATTCAGAAGATTTGGAAAATCAACAAATATCAGTATTTTTCCGCAATCGGGATGTTTGTATATATACTGATAGCTTCCACAAGCGAGTCTGCATTTTTTCATCCAAATCTAATGCCGATGGCAATGCTGCTTGGAGTTTTATTTAGGGAAAAACCGGTGAACTTCGAAGTGCAAAATATAGGGATTAAGGATTTAAGTAAAACCTGTCAAAAAAATAAAAATAAGGCTATAGTAGAAAAATTTCCATGAAAAAGCTAAGTGGAACTATTGCTGTATTTAAATGGCTTTAGCAAAAAAGTTTAAATGTGAGGAGTTTATATGCCGAAGGTAAGTATTATTGTACCCGTTTATAATAAAGAAAAATATTTAAATCGCTGTTTAGATACACTGATTAATCAGACGTTAAAAGATATTGAAATTATTTTAGTGGATGATGGTTCTACAGATAATAGTGGCTTTATATGTGAAGAATGGGCTGCTGAGGATGCGCGGATAAAAGTAGTACATAAAAAAAATGAAGGATTAGGTTATGCAAGGAATACCGGAATGTGTCACAGCACTGGTGAATACATTGGATTTGTTGATTCAGATGATTATATAGAGCTTACTATGTATGAATATATGTATGACAAGGCGATTGAGTATGGAGTTGATTATGTAAGAGGTGAAGTATTTAAGGAATCGCCCAGCGGAGAATCTATTAGCAAAATAATTCAGTTTCCGCTTAAAGAAGGATATTACGATAAAGAGGCCATATTGAAAGAATTAATATGTCCTATCATTGGTAAGGGTTTGAAAGAGAGCAGTAAAAATTATGTGGACGGAAGTGTTTGGAGAGCACTTTTTAATCATTCAATTATAGTAGAGAATAATATAAAATTTGTATCAGAAAGAGATCTTATATCGGAAGATATTATATTTAATCTGGAATACTTGAGCCGCGTAAATTATGCTTATTGTATGAATGTTCAGTTATACCATTATATTTGTAATGCAGATTCCTTAACGCAAGAATGGAGAGAGGATAGATTTGAAAAAATAGTTGTATTTTTTAGGCATCAGGTTGATTGGTTAAAGAGAAATAATTTGTACCAAAAGTGTGATATAAGAATACAACGATATTTATTGGATAATTGTAAGGCATGTATAAAAAGGGTACTTTTTTCGAATCACCTTAGAGGATATTCACTTAAAAAAAAGTATATACTAAAAATGTTGAATAATGAAGAATTAAAAAAAGTTTTAATAGATTTTCCATTATATCAATTACCATTGAAGTATGCGGTCATGGGATATTTTATGAAATATAAGATGATAGTACCTATGTGGTTACTTAAAAATTTACTATGAAACAAATAATTCTTATATAGTAGCAGGTGAATAAATGAAAATAAAAACGTGGCCGGTTATATATGTGACTTCAATGGTGATTTTGCTTGGATTTCATTTTATTCCAATGTCGTATTGGATTCAATTTATCATTGGAATGGCTTGGATAATTTTGGCGTTATACAAAAAAGAAAAACAGAATTTTTATTCAATAGATTTTAAGTATTTTTTACCTATTCTTCTTGGTGTAATATATACACCGCTTGCGATGTTGCTTACACCTACAAATGGCTTGGGCGTAAGTTATTTGACAAGAGTAATTAGTCAGACTTTACAGAGTTTCATTATGATTTTCAGTACTGTAGCGGCATTGTCTATATTTAAACAATCTGCAATAAAATATTTATATTATTCATTATGTATCAATAATATTATTGTGATATTTTATGGAATTATTCATTATGGCTTCAGCCAATTGCAAGACTTCTGTTCCAGGGCAATACGGTTTAAAATGGTAAGTTATTATGCGAATAACATCTATGTGTTTTAGTGATCAAAATAATTTAAATACGGAGGTAAAATAGTTGATTAAGAATAAAAATGAATTGAAAAAAGTACTTAATGTGGAACGAACGTTATATCTCGGTTTAATTAAGAGTCACAGAATTAAATTGAGATTACTTCAAGATCATGACTACTTGATTTGGAGGTTTGTAAAATCTTTGCGATATACAGAATATCATTGCAATACCCATCACAAGGTGCGCTATTGGCTCTGGCAACGTCGTAAGAATGTATTGGGGGGTATGCTTGGAATCACGATGTGGCATAATTCAGTAGATTGTGGGTTGAGAATATACCATTATGGCAGCATTATCATCAATGGACATGCCAAAATAGGGAAAAACTGTAAGTTTCATGGGGATAATTGCATTGGAAATAAAGGTGACTTTAATTTATCAGTTCCAATAATTGGCGATAATGTTACTGTAGGTAATGGTGCTAAGATAATTGGTGATGTGCATATAGCGAATGGTATAAAGATAGGAGCCAATGCGGTTGTAACTAAATCATTTTATGAAGAAGGAATTGTTATAGCAGGTGTGCCTGCAAAGAAGATATCATAAAAATGGTTATAGTATTGCCCTTAAATTGCGGGAAGGCGGACTGGATGCGTAATATTTTAATTGTATCAAATACAACTTACCAGATAATGCTGGCAATTAATCTGGCATACACAAAATATAAAAATGATTGTGTTGATTTAATAATATCAGATAGAATAACAGATTATCAGGTTCTGTCATCAAATGTTAATAGAACAAAAATATTTTGTAATATTTATGCTTTGTCTTTAAAGAAAAACTTTCCACAGGATAATAGGATATTTTTTTATAAAACGAAATTTGTTCAATTTATTTCGCCTGTTAAGAGTTTATCAAATAAAATTGGACTGAATACCAGCTATGATGAATTATTATTTGCTAATTTAAGTTATGATATAAGCATTCTTTATCGCTATTTAAAAGCTCATAATAATAAAATAAAAGTTTATATGTATGAAGATGGGTTTGCTACATATTCTGAATGCTATTCAAATTTTATGATGAGGTTTGAAAAAACCAAAGGTGTGATAGGCAGAGTAAAAAGAATATTTCATAGAATAGCAGAGGAGGTGTTTACTGGTATTAGTGGCTTATATGTATTGATGCCAGAGCTAATGACATGGAAACCTGCTTTCGACATTATTACTATTGATAAAATAGATGCTGGTAATATTGAATTAATAAATATATTTAATACCGCTTTTGATTTTAACCTGACGAAAGATGCTTACGATAAACAAGTGATTTTTTTTGAGGAATCCTATTATGCCGATGGGTATAAAGCAAATGATGTGGAAATTGTTGAAGAACTGGCAAAGGTGGCGGGTAAGGAAAATATCTTCATAAAAATCCATCCGCGCAATCCTGAAAACCGCTTTAAAAAACTGGGTTATGCTACCAATAAAAATACATCGATTCCATGGGAAGTAATCGCTATGAATATTGATTTAACCAGCAAGACATTGGTGACAATTGCATCCGTGGCAGCTATAGTTCCGTGTTCTCTGCTTGGATTAAAATACCAGGGTATATTATTGTTTCGATGTCTGGAGGATGATGGTTTTTTAAGAAAAGATATAGTTGGCTTATATGAAGCAATATGTCAACGGTATCCGGAACAATTGCATGTCCCGAAAACAATGGATGAGTACAGATTTCTGACAGGCAGTATAAAGAAAGGAGATATAGATGGTAGATAATAATATTTTGAAATTAGCTAAGCCTTATATTGAAAAAAATATAAATCATGATGGAGATAAAGTGAGATTGCATTGTATTGTTTATAGGAATCATGAACCCTTTGATCTTTTTTATGAGGTGGAAAGGAAATATGAAGATTTTCTTTACACAGATTCCTTAGACCCGTTTTTTGTAGCTATTTTACCGTATGCTATGGAATTTAAATATAATATAGAATGTGAGTTCCCTGTTAGTAATAAAATATTTTATAACTTGAGATTTCATTATATGCCGGCTTTAGCAAAATATCAATCATATTTTTCAGAGGTTAACATTACATGTGAGACGATAGAGGACAACATTTTTGCAGATAATAAAGCAGTAGCAACAGGAGTTTCGTGTGGAGTAGACAGTTTATACACCATTTTGTCTCACTATAAAGAGTCCGGTAATAGTGAAAGTGCCGATGGTGTGACAAATTACCGGGAGATTGCAACGGATAATACATTAATTGACATGCCTAAAAATAATTTTCTGACTCATTTGGTTTTAATGAATGCCGGCTCTTGCGGGATGACCGGCGGAGACTTTTCTTATAACTGGTTTTTGAAAGAAGTAAAAGATGCAGAAAAATTATGCAGGGAATGTAACCTTGAATTGATCACAATACATACTAATCTTATGGAATTCTATGAGGTTGATCATGCTCATTCCGCTACATTAAGAATGTGCGGATGCAGTTTAGCACTCCAGAAGCTTATTGGAACATACTATTTAGCTTCCGGTTACGATATCACTCAATTTAAAATTGCAGATGATGATGGTAAATACAGTTTTTTTACTGTGAGGTTTGCCTGCAGCAAAAACCTGGATTTTTATTTGACAGGAAATAGTGTATCACGTGATGAAAGGGTTGCATATATTGCTGACAGCAAGGCAGCTCAAAGATATCTGAATGTTTGCTGGAATGGAATGACTAACTGCAGTAAGTGTGAAAAGTGTTTAAGAACGATGGGGTCACTATATTCCATTAATAAATTGGACAAGTTTTCTGATGTATTTGATACGTTAGATTTTAAAAGCCATTTAATTAAAAGTATAGCAAAATTGATTTATCATAAAAAACAACGTCATAATTACTATGATGCATTTATGGAAAAAATCTATAATAGTAACCCGATGATTTATTTACTGGCTAAGATCTATTATTGGTTTGTAGTTAATCCAAGTGAAACTGTAAAATCAAATGCAAAATCTATTGCAATATCACATTTGAAAAAAGACGGTGCTCTTTATCAATTTTTGAAAAGTAAATTCGGAGAGCATTAGACATTTCGCTAATTTGACACAGAAGCAGGAGGATTTAAATGGTAGGTATTATTAATGTACAGTGGTTTGACAATCCGGGTGCTGTTTTATTATGTTATGCTTTGCAGGAAACAGTAAAAACTATAACACCTTATGTTAAGATAATCGATTATGCGGCAGGCGGAGGAAAAATAAAAAATCAAACATTAACTTGCAAGATTGTAAATAAGCTTAAATACGTTGGTTTAAAAATCAAATCAGCAAGAAGAATAGACGGCATGCCATATTATATCAGGTTAAATTATAGACATGACAGATATAAGGAATTTCGGAGCCGGTTTCTTATGAGGACTGAAAGTTTTACTAATATTAATATGGATATCCTGGCCGATTACTCTCATTATATAGTAGGAAGTGATGTTGTCTGGAAACCGGAAATTGTTGACTCTGATCATTCTTATGTGTACTTTTTAAAGTTTGCGAAAAAAGAAGCTGTGAAAATATCCTATGCAGCCAGTATTGGAACATCTGATATGGCGGTTCTGGAACCGTTGAAAAATAAATACAGAAATTTAATTTCGTACATAGACTATCTATCCCTGAGGGAAAATGATAGTGCCGACTTCATACGGGCATTGACAGATAAGCCGGTTGTACAGTGTATAGACCCCGTTTTTCTGCTTAAAAGAGATGATTATTTAAAAATCTTTAATACCGGAAGAACTAAAAAATACAAACCGGACAAATATATATACTTATATCTGTTATCTCCAAACAGGGACGCAATTTTGTTTGTCAAACGATTAGCATCGGAAAAAAAACTGCCGGTTTTGTTTGACCTGCACACAACTGCCAATATGACATTGTTTCATGAATTAGGGAAAAAAGGAATGCCGTCAGTGGATGATGGACCCATAGATTTCTTGGAAAACATAGAAAATGCAGAGTATATCGTTACAAATTCCTTTCATGGGACGGCATTCTCTTTGATTTTTCATAAGATTTTTTATACGTTTGGACATTCAAATGCCGGCATTGATATTAGTGCCAGAATGACGGATTTACTTGGAGTCTTGGGTTTAAGTACACATTACATAAAAAAGTCTGCCGGTTGTATCCCTAAACATATTGACTATGAAAGTGTGGATAGAAAAATTGAAGATATGCGAAAATATGCCTTTCAGTTTTTAACAGATGCACTGACCAGCTAAAACTATTTGGTAGGTGAATGGATGATTAATGCAATAGACAAATATAAAAAATTACCGGTACCGGTAAAAGCATCGTTGTGGTTTACGGTGTGCAGCCTGATCCAAAACAGCTTACATATGATAACGCTGCCGATATACACCAGAATGCTTACAACGGACGAATATGGATTATCAACCTTATATTTTTCCTGGGCGGATATTGTTTTGATATTTTCAACATTAAGGCTTTCGGCCGGAGTGTTTAACAATGGAATGGTTCACTTTGAATCGGACAGAGACAGATTTCAATCATCAATGCTTGGGTTATCCACAATCAGTGGTTTAGGCTGCCTCTTGTTCTATCTGGTTTTTAGAG